>JARRJI010000001.1:0-40317 GCA_037379595.1 Acidobacteriota bacterium
CTGCTCTGGCGGTTAACGCGGGCTGCGACATCAATTGCGGCCGGACCCTCCCGCAGTATCTTGGCCAGGCCGTGGATGACATGCTCATCAGCGAATCGACGCTGGACCACTCGCTGATCCGCTCGTTTACCGGGCGGATCCTGCTGGGCGAGTTCGATCCGCCGGAACAGATTCCTTATGACAAAATCCCGATTTCCTGCCTGGAGAGCGAGGCCCACCAGGCTCTGGCGCGCGAAGCGGCCCGGGAGTCGATTGTCCTCTTCAAGAACCAGAACAACGCGCTGCCGCTGGACAAGACCAGCCTGAAGAAGATCGCCGTCATCGGGCCGATGGCCGATGTGTGTTACCTGGGCAATTACAGCGGCACGCCCTGGGTCCGTATCTCCCCGCTTGCGGGCATCAAGAATGCGTTGGGCATTTCCACCCCTCCTTCCTACGAGAAACGCGCTTCGGATTTCACCAGCGTCGGCTCGAGTCCCGGCGGGGGGCTTTTCGGGTTTGCTCGCGGCCCGCGTCTGGAATCCTTGAAAGAGGGCGGCCAGGCGCTGGATTCCGTTGCAAACGGCTCTTGGGCTGCATATCACGACGTACTCTTCACCGGCGCGACCGAATTTCATGCCCGTGTGGCGTGCAGGGGGTTCAGCTTCTTTGGCCAGCCGGCCAGGCCCAGCATCGGAGGGACCCTGGAAGTCCACCTCGACAGCCTCACCGGCCCGGTGGTCTCGACGGTTCACGTTCCTGACACCGGCGGTCGGGAGAACTGGATCAATGTCAGTGCTGCCGTCAAGCCCACGAAAGGCGCGCACACTGTTTATCTGAGCTTCAGCAGTGAAACCAGGGCGTTGCTCGGCATTGAGTCGTTCAGGCTGACACCGGCAAGCCCTGTCCCGGCCGCGGCAAAGGATATACAAAAGTACTGCGGGATATTCCTGTGAAAAATGAGGCCGATTATCGATGAACTCGAAAGCACAGAAACGCCTGCTTGAATGCGTCATCCCATGTGTCCTTCTTACAGCCAATCCCCGGACCATCCTGGTTATTTCTTCCAATTGTCCGCTAGCCGTGAACTGGGAGCAGGACAACCTGCCGGCGATTGTCGGCGGAATCTTCCTGGGTGAACAGCAGGGCCATGCGCTGGCCGATGTGTTGTTCGGCGATTACAACCCGGGCGGCAAGGTGACTACCACCTGGTACCGGCGGATCGAGGACCTGCCGGACTTCCATGATTTCAACGTCCGCAACGGCCGTACCTATCTGTACTTCCAGGGCGTCCCTCTGTACCCGTTCGGCCACGGCCTCAGCTACACGAAGTTCACTTACAAGAATCTCCGGCTCAGCAGCAAGACGCTGGAGCCCGGCGGCAAAGTTACCGTCTCGGTCGACGTGACCAATTCCGGAAGCCGCGAAGGCGATGAGATTGTCCAAGCCTACGTTCACGTGGCTGCGGGAACGGTGATCCGGCCCATCAAGCAATTGGTGGACTTTGACCGCATCCACCTGAAGGCCGGCGAAACCAGAACCGTAAACTTTGATCTGGCCCACGACGATCGGGCGCTGAGTTACTGGGATGAAGACAAGTACGAATTGCGAGAGCCGGCGGAATCTGAATCACGGCCGAGGGCCTTCCTGGCCCCGATAGATGTTTTTCCCGGGAGTTTGTTTCGCCTGGACCAGGTTCGGCGACTGGCAGAGGTTCTCGATCGGCTCATTGGATTTGAATTCAAACTTTCTGGGCGGAGCACATCCCTGGACGTTCTTGCCGGGCTCCAGGGATGGCCTGTTCTTTTCCTTTTTCCTTGATTTCTGCGTTACTTTTTTCAATTCCCGCTTCATCTTCATGAAGGCTGTGGTGTTGACGATGTAGTGGGGTTTCCTGGGCAGGAACATGATTTCGCGCTCGGCATCCACCATCCGCGTGTAGAAGGGAGGGTGGGTGTGGAACCAGCTGACTCCGTTGATGTAGCCCTCGTGTGTTGCCATCTTGTCAAAGAATTTGATAAAGCCCTGCGGATCGTAATCGCTGTTCCATGCGTACTGCATGCCTAGCTGGTCTGCCTGCAATTCGTATTCGCGGCTGACTCCCAGCATCTTCAGATTCATCACCAGGCCCAGCCCGTAAAATCCATATTGAAGTGCATAGTAGGTCCCGATGCCCGCCACGCCGCCCGTGAGGACCATCGCGGCCACCTGGGCTGCCTGGTAGAAGATGCCTGCGATCATTTGTTTTTTCATCAGCTTGTGGCCGTGCCGGCACACGACGTGGGCGATTTCATGGCCCAGGACTCCGGCCAGTTCGGATTCGTTGTCCGTGGCCTGCAGCAGTCCCCGCTCGACAAAAAGGTAGCCGCCGGGCAGAGAAAAGGCATTGATCTCCCTGGAATTGAGGACGGTCACGTGCAACGGGATATGGAGATCAGAATGGCGCGCCACCTTTTGCGCGACGGAGTTCACATAGTTGTCAATCGCCTTGTCTTTGACTTCCGGTGGCATCATGCCGGATTCCTTCATGCGCCTGATCTCTTCCCGCCCAAGAGGGATGTCGTCTTTCTGCCCCGGGGCGATTTGCCGGAATCCGATGTCTTTCACATCCCCCCAGTGACGATGCAGATAGCTGCCGTCGGCAATCTCCTTTTTGATTTTCTTAAGTTCGGAAGGCCACTGCTGGATCAGGTCGAGTTTGGCCTCCCTGTTTTTATAGGCCACCGGAATGGCATGTTGCGCCAACACTTTGGCTTGACTCTCGAGCAGTTCCAGGTCTTTAATTTTGCAGCGCAAAGCGTGCTGCTCGCCCGCCTCTCCGTTTGACTTGCCCTGTTTCAGCCGGCTCTTGTCTTCCGCGATCTCTGAATTGTATTTTTCTGCCCGTGCTTTGAACTGGCCGACGCAATAGTCCTGCCCTTTCTGCAGGTACTTCTGCATCTGGTTGATTTCGGTGTCGGTGAATCTCAGTTTCGGGGAGATCTTGAAGAGCTGCAGATAGGGTTTGCGGATCTCTTTTGAGAGGGATTCAAGACCCTGAGGAGGCTCCGGTGCGGGTATTCCAATCTGCGCGGTCTGGTTGCATGCTGGTATGAGTACAAGGATCCCGAACAGGAGAACAATCATGCAGCTTCGAATGCTTATCCTCATAAATTTTATGACCTTTCCTCGTTCCGCGACATCCCTACCGGGACCTGCGAGAGCTACAGAGTCTCTGAATGGGCTCGTTGTGCTTATATCCAAACTTTTGGGGCGCTGAGCATCCCTTAGCGCGAACATACGGCAGAACGTGCTTCTTGGCCTGCTCATTCTTCCTGGACATATAACGGGCAAGCTCCTTCTTCATGTTCTCGAAATTCTTCGAATTGATTTCCAGATCCTGCTTCTTCGGCAGGAACATGATTTCGCGCTCGGCATCGAGCATGCGCGTGTAAAAGGGCGGGTGATCGTAGAACCAGCCCACGCCCTGGACGTAGCCGACCTTTGTGGCCATCTTGTCGAAGAAACGGATGAACCCGGTGGGGTCGTAACCGGCGTTCCAGGCGTATTGAATCCCCAACTGGTCGGCCTGAAGTTCGTAATCGCGGCTGACGCCGAGCATAGCCAGGTTCAGCAACATTCCGGCGCCGTAGAAACCATACTGAAAGGCGTACTGTTCGGCCAGATAGCCCCCGATGCTGCCCGCCCCGGGGATGAGAATGCTGGCGGCGGCGGCCGCTCCTTCCATGAAAATACCGGCGATCTTTTCATGTTCCATCTTGCGGTGGGCGTGGCGGCACACTACGTGCCCGATTTCGTGTCCGATGACGCCCGCCAGTTCCGACGAATCGTCCGTCGCGTTCAGAAGGCCACGGTCCACAAAGACGTAACCGCCCGGGAATGAGAAGGCATTGATTTGCTTTGTGTCGAGAACCGTCAGGTGAAGAACAACTTTCAGGTCCGAGTGCAGGGCTACCTGCTGCGCGACCTTGTTCACATAATCGACAATCTGCGGGTCCTTGAGCACTGGCGGCATCAGGCCCGACGCTTTGAACTGTTTCACGGCTTCTTCCCCGACCCTGATATCGTCCTGCTGTCCGGGAACGATCGTCCGCTTGCCGATGTCCTGAACGTCACCCCAGCGCCGATGAAGGTAGGCGCCGCTGGCAATCTCCTGCTTGATCTTCTGGAGATCGGAGGGCCAGTTCTGAATCAGGTCGAGTTTCGCTTCTTCGTTCGCATAAGCGATCGGGATCGCGTGCTGTGCCAGAACCGACGCCTGCGCCCTCTCGTATCGCAGGTTCTGGATTTTGCAGTGGATGTTGTGCCGCTGACTGTTTGCGATTGTAGCGCTGACTCTTTGAAGGTGGTTCTCGTCATGACGGATTTCAGCCTTGTACCGGTCGGCGCGCTTTTTCATGGCCCCGGTACATTCGCTCTGCTGGTTGTGGAGCAGGTTTCGCATCTGGTTGATCTGATCGGAAGTGAAGTGCAGCGAGGGAGAAATCCTGAACAACTTCAGATACGATTTCTGCAACTCGTGGCCAAGCTCCGTAAGGTTTGAAGGGGTCCTGGGGAAGCTGGCGGCAAGGCAGGTTCCGGCTGGAACGAATAGAATGACTTCCGTCAAAAGAATTGCCAGGCATGTACGTAAATTGATTTTCACAACACCCCTCTTCTCAGTGGGCCTAAAGCCCCACTTGTAGTTGTGATGAGATTTTTCAGAGAAGTGTTGATTTTGGGGCGGACGCCGGCAATCCGGCAAGGGTCATGAGGAACGGAAGAAATTACTTCCAGGAAACGCGGGGGAATTTCTTCGGAACGATGCCGGAGCCCTCTTTGACGGATATGAACTGATTAATAGGAACCTTGGTGAGGTGATCGACCTGGCCGCTGGGCCAGGTGATTTCGAGCGATTCGATGCTCTTCCGCTTGCCGAGACCAAAATGAATACGCGTATCGCTCGCCGACATGTAGCTTGTGCCGCCCATGGCCTGCATGAACTGAGTAACTCCCTCTGAAGTCAGCTTGAGCGTACTTCCCAGCCCGTCACGGTTTGATTTTGTTCCGATCAGGTGGACGGTCAGCCAGTTGTTGGCGTTTCCGCCGTCGTTTCGAAGCAGTTGCGGATAATCACCGCGATCGACGACCGCGAAGTCAATGTCGCCATCGTTGTCAAAGTCGGCGGCAGCCAGACCGCGGCCCGCGATCGGGTGCATGAAATCCTGGCCGAGATATTTTGAGACCTTTGCAAACTTTCCGTGGCCAAGATTCCGAAACATCAGTTTGGGTTCTTTGTAGGAGACCTCGTTGTGATAAAGGCGAATGTTGTCGAGCATGGCGCCGTTGGACTGGACGACATCGGGCCAGCCGTCATTGTCGTAATCCATGAACAGTGCGGCGACGCCGCTTAAAAAGATGGCGCTGTTTCCGATCCCGCTCTGATAGGTTACGTCGTCAAACGTCCCGTCATGATTGTTGTGGTAGAGGCGGTCGAGCTCAAAATCGAGGTGAGTGACGTAGATGTCGAGCCATCCGTCGCCATCCACGTCCGCCGCGCCGATTCCCATCCCGGCTTCATACTTGCCGTCCGCGCTGGCCGCAATTCCGGAAATGAATGAGACGTCCTTGAAGGTTCCGTCATGCTGGTTGATAAAAAGGAAGTTCGGCCAGGTATCGTTGGCGATGGCGATGTCCGGCCATCCGTCGTTGTTGAAGTCCGCGGTGACGACGCCCATCCCTTTGGCTTGCGGAACCCCGATCCCGGATTTCATGCTGACGTCGGTGAAAGTTCCGTCGCGGTTATTGTGGAAGAGCTTGAGATGCTCTCCGCCGAAATTGTTGGGAGAACAGTAGGCGCGGTAGCCGGGACGGTGTTCGCCGCACCAGATACTGCTGTCAAATGTCCACTTGAGGTAATTGCACACCAGCAGGTCGAGCCAGCCGTCCTTGTCGTAATCAATCCACGCTGCGCTGGTTGACCAGAAACCTTTGTCGGCGACGCCGGCCTTTTCAGTGACGTCAGTGAAAGTTCCGTCACCGTTGTTGTGGTAGAAAATGCCGCGGCCGTAGCCGGTGACGTACAAGTCCGGATAGCCGTCGTTATTGTAGTCGCCGACGCAAACGCCCTGGCCGTAGTGGCCTTCGCCGCCCACCCCGGCTTTTTCCGTAACGTCAGTGAAAGTTCCGTCGCCGTTATTGTGGTAGAGCGCGGAGCGCAGCGGGTGCGTGGGCTTATAGGCGGGTGTGGCGCCGGCCTGGACAAAATAAATGTCCAGCAGGCCATCCTGGTCGTAATCGATCCAACCCACACCCGTTCCCATCGTTTCCAGATAATACTTTTTGGCGCTGTTGGTCGCATCCTGCTTGAAGGTGATTCCGGCACGCTGCCGAACGTCCGTAAAGCACACCGGAATAGACCCCGGTGCAGCCTGGCACGTTGCAGCACGTCCTTTCAGGCCTGAGCCGAGAGTGAGCAGGGCGCCGGCTCCCACCGTTCCCATCCCTTTTAATGCTTCACGTCGCGATACTTTCTTGCCCAAATCGTTTCTCCCCGGAATATCCGCTCCAGTTTAAATGCTTCTTATTCAAGCCGTCACTAAAGAACGGCGGGTTGTACCTTTTGAGAGCAAGACCGGCCTCGCTTTGGCTTGCCCCGTTTGCGACCTTAAACTATAACCCGCCGCCGCCGTTTCCCTCAATTGTTCAGCCGGGGTTTGGTGGATATTCGTGTGCCGCGGCCTTATGCCGCACGGGTGAAAATCGGGTAAGATGAAAGGGTAGTTCCTGTTGAGTCCGATGGTCATTACCGAGATTTTTAAGTCAATTCAGGGCGAGTCTTCTTTTGCAGGCCTTCCTTGCGTTTTTGTCCGTCTGACCGGATGCAATCTCCGCTGCCACTGGTGCGATACGGCTTACGCCTTCTACGGCGGGCAAAGGATGACTCCCGAGCAGGTCCTGGAGCGCGTGCGGTCGATGGGCGGAAAACTGGTGGAGATAACCGGCGGAGAGCCGTTGCTTCAAAAAGAGACCGCCCAGCTTGCGGACAATCTGCTTGCCGAAGGCTACCGCGTTCTGGTTGAAACCAGCGGGGAACGCTTTATCGGGGACCTCGCGCGGGAAGTGGTGAAGATTGTGGATATCAAGTGCCCGGGCAGCGGGGAGAGCGGAAGGTTCGCTTTTGAAAACCTCGATGCGCTGGAGCAGAAAGATCAGGTCAAGTTTGTTGTTCTCGACGAGAAGGATTATCTCTACGCGCGGGACTTCATGGCCACGCATCGTCTTGCTGAGCGCGTGGATGAGATCCTCTTCTCGCCGGTTTTTGGGAAGTTGCCGCCCCGCCAGCTGGCGGAATGGATTTTGCGCGACAACCTCGATGTGCGGGTAGGGTTGCAGATCCATAAATTCATCTGGGATCCCCAGACGCGGGGAGTTTGAAATGGAACGAATTCGAGGAGGGCGAGGGCAGCGCGTGCTGCTCTCGCGGTTTGAAAGGAGCGAGTGTTTTGGCAAGTGAGGCGCGAACATCTTCTGATCGCCCCCTGGCCGTCGTTTTGGCGAGCGGGGGGATGGACAGTTGCGTAACGACGGCCATCGCCAGCCGGGACTATCGCCTGGCGCTCCTGCACGTGGCCTACGGCCAGCGAACCGAGGGAAGGGAACTGCAGGCTTTCAACGCTCTGGCGGATTTCTACCAGGCTGAACAGCGGAAGGTGTGCCGGCTGGATCATCTTCGGCAGATCGGCGGCTCCAGCCTCACGGATCCGGACATTCCGGTCGAGGCCGCGAACCTGGAGCGCAAAGAGATTCCCTCCAGTTACGTGCCCTTCCGGAACGCTCATTTTCTTTCGATCGCGGTGTCCTGGGGCGAAGTCCTCGGCGCCCGCAAGATCTTCATCGGCGCCGTGGCGGAGGACAGCTCGGGCTACCCGGACTGCCGGCCGGAATATTACGAGGCTTTCAATCGCCTGATCGCCGTGGGAACCAAACCGGAAACCCGGCTTGAGATTGTGACCCCGGTCATCCACATGCGGAAGAGCGAGATTGTGCGAAAGGGGTTTGAACTTGGTGCTCCGCTGCACCTCACGTGGTCCTGCTATCAGGGGCAGGACGAGGCATGCGGCGTTTGCGACAGTTGCGCTCTTCGCTTGAGAGCCTTCCAGGAAGCAGGGCTCGAAGACCCCATTGCATATGCTGCCCGACCGCGGTACACTCCGCAGGAATCACCTGCCGGTTAAGTTTCTCAAGATGCGCCGGATGCAGAGATTGGAAGTAAGATAAGGTTGAGCATCGATAGTGATAAAGCTAAAATAACTTTTTCAGGTAGATTGAGTTGAGGAGGTTCGAAATGAAGTTTTTATCAACGCGAAAGATTCTGGGAATTGCCTTTGCTTTCGCGGCGTTGGGCATGGTAATGCCGGCTTACGCTCAGACCGGCGGCGTGTCGGGGAAGGTCACCTTGCAGGATGGCAAGGCATGTGTGAAGTGCATCATCGTTGTTGAGCGACAGGATATTGCGGGAACCTATAAGACCAAGACGAACAAGAAAGGTGAGTACATTTACATCGGCTTGCCGATCGGGAATTACAAGGTCAACCTGCAAAGTCCCGAAGGAAAACAGCTCTACTACATCATGAAGCACGTTGGGCTGGGTGATCCCACGGAAATCAACTTTGATCTTCCAAAAGAAATGGCTCACGCCCAGGCAGCGCGAAAGGCCGAAATGAAGGCAAATCCCGAAATGGCCAAGAAGGCCGCAGAACAGGCAAAGGAACAGAAAGAGTTCAAGGGCCTGAAGCAGTTCTTCGACCAGGGGACCGCCTTGTATAACCAGGGACAATTCAAACAGGCGGCGGCCATGTTTCAACAGGCGCTCCCGCTTGCCAAGACCAAGAACATCCCTATCGTCCTTTCGCGCATGGCGGACTCTTATGCCAAAGCAAAGGAATATGACCAGGCCGTCGCAACTTATCAGAAAGCTCTTGCGGCCACCCCTGCTGATCCTGCCGACCTACACAATAATCTGGGAAGCGTCTACGCCAGCATGGGCAAATTCTCAGAAGCGCAGGCCGAATTCGAGAAGGCTGCGCAGCTTGATCCCACCAAGGCCAGTACTTATTACTTCAACATCGGCGCCATCATGTACAACGCCGGAAAGATGGATGAGGCGCTGGCGGCCTTCAAGAAAGTTATCAGCATCGATCCCAACAATGCCCAGGCTTATTTTCTTGAGGGACAGGCTTTGATGGGCAAGGCGACTTACACGCCGGAGGGCAAGGTGAAAGCGCCCGACGGCACCATCGAGGCTTATCAGAAATATCTGAAACTGGATCCCAACGGACCGAATGCCCCTACTGCAAAAGCGATGATCGCAACGCTGCAGGGCAAAGTGGCCACGGGATACAAGAAGAAGTAGTGGTAGCTCCACCAGTTCCATGACGGAGACGCGGAGGCCCCGCCTGTCATCAAAAGGCGGGGCTTTCATATGCTGACAACCCTTCAGGTAAAAGCTGCTTTTTTTCCGGCCCTCTTTGTGGCCCTGGCTCTTCCCTTAAAGGCTGACACCCTTTATCAGACAACCGCTCAGGGAAGAGAGCAGGTCATCCAGCGCAACGCGATTGTGGTCAGCCAGGACCCGTACTCCATCGTTTACAAGCATTTTGACCTGCCCGATATGCGGGTTGAGAAGGTCCGGCTGTCGAAGGGCAGTCTGCCCTACACCGTGGACATCAGCACGCCTCAGCAAAGGCAAGGCATCGTCAACCTCTGGAAGCAGTTTGGCTATACAGCCAGCGTCACGGACGCCAGCGGCAAGACGACGCTGGTCTATGACGTCTATATTGACTTCTATCCTCCTCACGGCGAAGGGTCGCTGCTTGCGGCCGTGTCGCCCCTTACTTCTTTTCCCCTGCAGCTTGACGCGGGCGGAGCGGACGTTGAGGACTTTTCCAGGATCGCCCGCGTCGACTTTCAAAATGGCAAGATTACGCTGACGCTCAAAAACGGCCGCGTTGAGCACGGTACGTTCCTCATGCCGACCACCAAGCCCGCCGAAGCCCGTTTTCTCGGCATTACCGACAAATACGATCCCGCAAGCGAGGATGTCTTTGATTTTTCCGAGCCCCTCTATAATTTGAAGTCAATCGTCTTCCAGCAGTGAAATTCTGCAGGGATGTTGCTGTTTAGCGTGTCAACAGCCCGTCGCAAACGGAGTCCGAATAATTCAAGCCAGCCAGTTCTTTGCGACCCTCCGCCTTCGCCTGAAAGAGCACCAAATCGATCCCGCCTCTTTGCTTTCTTTTCAAGACCTCCAGACAATGTTTGACAGCCGGGAGAAGTTCCTTGTATTTTGACCGCCGGGATATTTGCCAGCCGATGGATTCTGGACGGCTGGTGAAATTCCCGTAACAGCTTGAATGACGAAGGCAGGATTCTTTCGATTCGGTAGTTCGACCATCAATGAGTCATCTTTCTTCAGAGGTTGAGCCGGCAAGGGCGCCGTTGTCTGGCGCAGCTTACTGGCATACGGTTCTCGCGTGTTTCCTGGGCTGGACGCTGGACGCCTTCGACTTTTTTGTCGTCGTATTCCTGGTCGGCACGCTGGCCACGGCCTTCCGCGTGTCAAAGGCGGACATCATCCTGACGCTGATGGTCACGCTGGCCACGCGGCCTGCGGGCGCGTTTATCTTCGGCATTCTTGCGGACCGCTATGGCCGGCGCATAACCCTGATGGCGAATGTCCTTTTCTATTCCGTCATCGAGGTGCTTTGCGGTTTTGCCCCGAGCTTTGGCGTCTTTATTCTTTTGCGCGCCCTTTACGGCCTCGGAATGGGCGGCGAGTGGGGCATCGGAGCCTCACTGGCCATGGAAAGCGTTCCGCGGCGCTGGCGGGGGATTCTCTCCGGCGTTCTGCAAAGCGGCTACTCCATTGGTTATCTTCTGGCCGCTGTGGCGGCGCGCTTCATCCTGCCCGCATGGGGCTGGCGGGCGATGTTCTGGGCGGGCGCCATTCCAGCTTTGCTGGCGCTTTACATCCGGGCGGGCGTGCCGGAATCGAAAGCCTGGCTCCAGCATCGCGAGCCGGACGTTCGCGCCATCCTTCGCACCGTGGGCCGGCACTGGAAGAGTTTTCTTTATCTCGTGCTTCTGATGACGATGATGATGTTCCTTTCCCACGGCACGCAGGATCTCTACCCGGACTTCCTGAAAACCGCGCACAACATCAAGGCCAGCACGGTTTCCGATCTGGCTGTGCTCTACAACATCGGCGCGGTCCTGGGGGCTATTCTCTTTGGTTATCTCTCCGAACGCATCGGGCGGCGGCGGAGTATGCTGGGCGCTTTAGCCCTGGCGTTTGTGGTGATTCCGTTCTGGGCTTTCGGCGGTACGATTGGCGTGCTGGCGGCCGGCGCGTTCCTGATGCAGATGGGTGTGCAGGGAGCCTGGGGAATCATCCCGGCGCATCTCACCGAGCTCTCGCCCGATTCGGTTCGCGGCCTTCTTCCCGGCCTTTCATACCATCTGGGAATTCTGATCGCCTCTCCCACCAACACCATCGAATACGCCCTGCGCGACCACGTGGGCTACGGCTGGGCCATGGCGGGATTTGAGATCGTTGTCATCATTCTGGGCGGCATTACTATTGCTTTGGGCAGGGAACAGAAAGGCAAGGACTTTCTGGAGCCCGCCCGGCCCCCCACCTGAGGTCTTTCAATGAATGTCCGGAGCCACAACCGAGTTATGCGCGCATGCCGACCCCTTGTGTGCTTCGCCCTGGTCTCGATGGCGGCGCTCCCTGCCGCCGCGCAGAAGCCCGGCTGGATCCAATTCCACGATGCGAAAACGGGACTCTCTTTCCGCTATCCGCCGAATTTGCACATCCACCGGCGTGACGCTCAGAAATTCCACCTGCCGAACGTGGAGACCGTTGTCGATTTGATCGGCAACACGAAATTGAATCCCGGCACAATCGTCCTTCGGTTTCTCGTCAAGCGCGGCCGCACTTCGCCCAGCGTGCGAACGAAAAGGCTCCAGTTACTTCGCCGCGTCTGCAAGAAGACCAGCTCCATGGTTGTGGATGGCCACAAGGCGGTGGTTTGTGTATCGACTGGAAGAGCCGCAGTCCACTGGTCGGTTGAAATTCTCCGGCCGCGCGAGTGCACGATTCTGACGCTGCTGGGCGGAGCGGATGCGTATCAGGCGCAGCCACCCCCGCACAACGGAGAGTTCCCGCTGCTTTCCATCATTCACACGGTACACTTCACTGTTGATGAATAATCTGCTTGCGGTTAAGCCCGGACAAGCTCAAAGAGGGTGATTTCCGGCGGGGCGTCGAATCGGATGGGGACGCCGATGGTGCCGATGCCGCGGTTGACGTAAAGCTGGCCGCCGGGTTTCTGGAAATGGCCTCGCACATAGGGCGTGAGCAAGCGCGCGGGTGAGAGATCGGGGCTGATGAATTCCAGGGAGATCTGGCCCCCGTGAGTGTGGCCGGCGAGGCTCAAATCGATCCCCAATTCCGCCGCACGATCAAAAGTGTTGGGATTGTGGCTGAGCAGGATGTTGACATGGCCGGGTTGCACCAGCCGGCGCACGCCCTGGAGGTACGGACCCGAGTAGACCCCGTTGTGACGTCCCATGCGCCGGTGCGATTGGAAGTCCACGCCGATCAGGTTCAGGTTCTCGCCGCCCACCTGGATGGGAGCGCGCTCCTGCCTCAAGATCTTGACGTTGCGCTCGGCAAACAGCCGCGTGATGGAAGCCTCCGTGTGGGTCCACATCTCGTGGTTTCCCAGGCAGCCGTAGATTCCGAAGGGGGACTTCAGGCCGCTGAGCGATTCCACGGCGGCTTTCTGGGTGCTGGGATCCCAGGTGATGTAATCCCCGGTCAGCACGACCAGATCCGCCCTCAGGGCGTTGGTCAGCTCGACCACATGCCGTACGTCGGCGGAAGTCATGAACGGCCCGATGTGAATGTCCGACAGTTGCGCGATGCGGAAACCGTCGAATCCCCTGGGAAGCCGCTTCAGCTTCATCTGAACGAACGACTTCTCAAACTCGATGCGACCAAAAAGAAATCCATAGGCGCAGGCTGCGAAGGGCACGGCGCCGGCGGCCACGGCCGTGTTGGAAAGAAAGTTTCTCCGGCTCAGCGAGACCGGTGGCGGGTCCGGTTCCGCCTGGGGCTTCAACCTTTCAGCGATCGCTCGGCCGGCCTGCATGGCATATCTTCCCAGCAGGAACGGAAGGACGATGGCGAACCCCAGCAACGAGCTGAAAACCCACCAGCGCAATGGGGCTTCCAGCAAAGCTATCTTGAGGGTCAGGCTGGTGGCGCTGACCTCGCGCGCCGACAGGAAGTTATAGGCAAGCAGAGAAATATAAACGGCGGCTCCCGCGCTGCCAATTCCGAGCCGGTAGGCCCTCTTGCGGATAAACTTTGCGCCAAGGCGGCCGACCTGGCGGATCCAGAAGATCTGGCTGGCGATGAAGAATGAAATAAAGGCCAGTGCGAACAGAAGTCTTCCCATAGTTCCCCACACGAACTAAATTCAAGAATGTTTGTTCCGCCCCTGTTTTGTCAAGATCGATTATAACCGCTTCGCGATCAACGCTGCCTGACGCCCGGCGGCCGATTTGATTAGCACCGGCCAAAGGCATGTTCGGTCATTTCACGAGGCGCAGGAGGGGTATGGGGCGGACTTTCGTTTCCAGGGGCGCATTCGGTTCAATTGCCTTCTTTTGTCTTCGGATACGGGCAGGAATGGGCTCCGATGGGTTCCGTTTTACGTAAAAATCCGGAAAGAATTCCGATGATTTACGGACGATGCCTTGACATCAGGTATATTACGAACTAACCTACAGGGTGCATACCTGCACTGAGCTGAGGTCATTTTGATATGGCATTCCAAATAGGCGAAAAAGTGGTCTATCCCAATCAGGGAGTGGGTATCATTGAGCAAGTATCAACAAGAAACCTGACCGGCCAGCCCCAGATGTTCTACCTCCTAAAACTTAATTCCAGCAGCCTTCGTGTGATGGTGCCGATCAGCAATGTTAGCAATGTGGGCTTGCGGAAGGTCGTCAAGAGCAAAGACGTGGAGACGATCCTGGAGTTTCTCCGCAAGGGCCAATGCAAAACTCAGCAGGATTGGAAGGGGCGTTTTAAGGAAAACTCCGAGAAAATGCGGAGTGGCACACTGCGGCAGGTGGCGGAAGTCTTCAAAAGCCTGCTTATTTTGAGCCAGGACAAGTCCCTTTCATTCCGGGAAAAGAAGATGTTCGACCGATCCTGGCAACTGCTGGTAGATGAGATTGCAGTCGCCCGGGGTCTCGCGCGAGAGACGATTGAAGCAGAGCTTGTCAAGTCCCTCACCGGGTCGAATCTGAAAGTTCAGCTCCCCAGCTGAACCTGCTCCTTTGTAACAGACGTATTCAACGGGCAGTGGGGGTGTCTCTCGCTCAATTCGCCTGAAGACCCCCTCTTACTGCTGCTTCGATGGGGTGTCCCATACTTGCACCCGGCTTCGTGCGGGGTTATCGTAAATAGTGGAAGAGAAAAGTGGTTTTGCGGCCTTTGGGGCGGAGGAGAGGGTTTTGATGCCTGGCGGGCTGCACAACATGTGGTAGTTCAAGATTAAAAAAACCCCACCTTTTGTAGTTTTCTCTTGACATGCCCCCCGCTCGGGCGTTACAGTCCGCGAAGTGAATTCATTCGCTGCTTAGGAACGACGTTGCCTATGAAACGCAGCAAACCCTGTGGGAATCAACTCGTGGGACCATGCAACGCCAGGATTACAGCGCCCTTCGTAAAGGTCGGCGAGGGGATGGTGGCTCGGGCCGCCTTAATGTACTGACTCAAATGCTCATAAGCTCAAGGGGAGGGGCTCATGCCGGATCGTGACACTTTTTCAATGGAAGCTCAAAACATGGCAGCATCGAAGGCGTCTCCCAATCGGACTGGCATTACGGTGAAACGGCTTTTTACCGTGGCCGGTGTCCACCCGTTTGATGAAATCGAGTGGGAGGAGCGCACCGCTTCCATTCAGAACGAGAAGGGCGAAACGATCTTCGAGCAGCGGAACGTCGAAGTCCCTGTGGACTGGTCGATGACGGCCACGAATATCGTGGCTTCAAAGTATTTTCATGGCAAGCCGGGAACCTCCGAGCGCGAATCGAGTGTTCGCCAACTGGTGAGCCGCGTCGCGGACACCATCGCCGATTGGGGCGGGGAAGGCGGTTATTTCCGCACCGAGGCGGACGCGGAAGCGTTTCATGACGAGCTGGTGCATCTTCTGGTTCGTCAGAAGGCGGCGTTCAATTCTCCGGTTTGGTTCAACTGTGGCCTGTGGCACAAGTACCAGCGCAGTTCCAAAGGAAGCGGATGGTACTGGGATCCGGCCACGGGCGGCGTGAAAAGGGAATCCGAGGCCTATCGTCATCCGCAGGTTTCTGCCTGTTTTATCAATTCCGTCCAAGACAACCTCGACAGCATCCTGACGCTGGCCAGAACTGAAGGGATGCTCTTCAAATGGGGTTCAGGCACGGGCACGAACCTCTCGCCACTCCGGTCCTCAGTTGAAACGCTGTCGGGCGGCGGTGTGGCCTCGGGTCCTCTTTCTTTCATGAAGGGCTACGACGCTTTTGCGGGCGTCATCAAGTCCGGGGGCAAGACGCGCCGCGCGGCCAAGATGGTGATCCTGAACATCGATCACCCGGACATCGTTGAATTCATCGAGTGCAAAGCCAGGGAAGAGCGCAAGGCCTGGGCGCTGGTCGATGCCGGCTACGACCCTTCGATCGACGGCGAGGCCTACAGTTCGATCTTCTTCCAGAACGCCAACAACAGCGTGCGTGTCAGTGATGAATTCATGCAGGCCGTTATTGATGATGAGGACTGGGTGACCCGCAAAATCACCACCAGCGAGCCGATGGCTTCCTACCGCGCGCGCGATCTGATGGGCAAGATCGCGGAATCGGCCTGGCAGTGCGGCGATCCGGGAATGCAGTTTGACACCACGGTGAACAAGTGGCACACCTCAAAGACGACGGACCGCATCAACGCCTCGAATCCCTGCAGCGAATACATGTTCCTGGATGACTCGGCCTGCAACCTGGCTTCGCTCAACCTGATGAAGTTCGTTTCGCCTGACATGAAGTTTGACGTGGAAGCCTTCCGGCACGCCGTGCAAGTGATGATTACGGCGCAGGAAATCCTGGTGGACAACGCCAGCTATCCCACGCAAAAGATTGCTGAAAATTCTCACAAGTTCCGGCCTCTGGGCCTCGGTTATGCCAACCTTGGTGCTCTGCTGATGGCCAATGGCTTGCCGTACGATTCCGATTCGGGGCGCGCCTTTGCCGGCGCCATCACGGCGCTGATGCAGGGTCAGGCCTATCTGACTTCTTCGCGCATCGCCACCGAGATCGGTCCCTGCGCGGGCTATGCGGAAAACCGCGACTCCTTCCTGGAAGTGATCTCCATGCACCGGAACGCGCTGCAGGATATCAACGCCCGGGACGTTCCGGAGGGCCTGATGGAAAGCTGCCGGGAGGTCTGGGACGAATGCATGGCGAGCGGCGTGCAACACGGCTATCGGAACGCGCAGGTCACCGTGTTGGCGCCTACGGGCACCATCGGCTTCATGATGGATTGCGACACCACGGGCGTCGAGCCCGATCTGGCCCTGGTGAAATACAAGAAGCTGGTTGGCGGCGGCCTCATCAAGATCGTCAACAATATCGTTCCCTTGGCCCTGCTCAAGCTCGGCTACACGGAGCAGCAGGCAGCGGAGATCGTGGATTACATCGATCTGCACGGCACCATCGAAGGCGCTCCGCATTTGGAGCCGGAGCATTTGCCGGTGTTCGACTGCTCGCTGAAGCCGGCCAGGGGCAAGCGCTCCATTCATTACATGGGCCATATCCGCATGATGGCGGCCGTCCAGCCCTTCATTTCCGGCGCCATCTCGAAGACCGTCAACCTGCCGGAAGAGGCCACGGTGGAAGACATCGAGAAGGCGTACATCGAAGCGTGGCGGCTGGGGCTGAAGGCCATTGCCGTTTACCGCAGCGGCTCCAAGCGCAGCCAGCCGCTGAACACCTCGGACGCCCGGAAAGAGAAGGGGCCGGAGGCCGCAGCAGAATCAGAAGAAGTGCAGGCGGCGGGCACTGAGGCGCGGCCTCTCCGCCACAAGCTGGCCGACGAGCGCCGGGCCATCACGCACAAATTCTCGGTGGGCGGCCATGAAGGCTACCTGACCGTCGGCCTTTACGAAAACGGGCAGCCGGGCGAAATCTTCATCACCATGGCCAAGGAAGGATCGACCGTTTCCGGCCTGATGGATTCCTTTGCCACGGCGGTTTCTCTGGCCCTGCAGTACGGAGTGCCGCTCAAGGTTCTCTGCGACAAGTTCAGCCACACGCGCTTTGAACCCAGTGGCTGGACTCCGCACCCGGAGATCCGTTACGCCAAGTCCGTGATGGACTACATCTTCAGATGGCTGGCCTGGAAGTTTCTGCCCCGGGACGCGCAGCCGCAGGAAAATGCCAGCATTGAGACGGTGAGCACTGCGGAGAGTTCGAAAGCAGCCGAGCTGGCAAAGCAGTTTTCCCGCGCAGCGGCAGAACCTTCCAAGGCCGGTCCAAACCAGCCCGGACTGGCCGGCGTTGAATCAACCGAAGACGACGCGCCTGTTTGCGCCGATTGCGGCGCCATCATGGTCCGCAACGGCGCCTGCTACCGCTGTATGAATTGCGGCAGCACCAGCGGATGTTCGTAGGTCATCAATGCAGGCACTCAGCTCCTACAATCCGGAAGCACACTCGGTGGTCCAATCTGCCCTGCAAGCCTTTCAACTGGAGCATGGCAGAAACGGGCTGTCGGCCAAATGCTACATTACTGCCAACGGCCATTTTGCCAGGTTTGTGTGGCCGGACTGGCCGCAATCTTTGGCCACAGAAATGGCAGAGAGGATTAACGCCTTCCATCGGGAACACGCCGAATTCGCCGCAGTTCAAGAGGGGACGCACGAATGGGATACAGTTTTCCGTGGCTGGCGATCTCACCCTGTCTCAGCCAGGGTTGTAGGGGAGGCTTTCTCGCGACATTTTGATTCCCCGTTGCGCAAACGAGTGCTTTGGGTGGAATCGGAGATCGACATGCGCGGGAAGATAGCTGCCTCGTGTGCAATTGATGGCTTGGGAGCCGCCCGGGTGCTGGTGCCCGCTGCCCCGGCACTTCGAGTTGCCGGAAGATCGCGGATTTATGACAACCTCGGCGAAGTCACGCTTCATCTTTTCTGGAAGGATTGCACGGCAACGCCGCCGCCCGGCATTTCCGACGTGGACAATCAGGCCTTCCAACGAGCCACAACGGAAATATTTAGCTTTGCTGAACATAGGATCCGTTCTGTCCTGGACGGCGTTCATGATCGTCTGAAGAAGCTCTATGGTGACCGTCTTCGAGGTCTTTTCGTTTTTGGATCCTATGCTAGGTCGGATACGGGAATCGAGTTGCCCGTCGATTCCGATCTGGATGTTGCCGTTCTCCTGTCGGACATTGAAGACCGATATCAGGAAGTTGAGGCCTTAAGTGAGATTGCCTACGACCTTTCGTTGGAGCACGGATTGTCGGTCTCTCTCACTCCTCTTCGCGAGGACGAGTTTCGGGAAGGCAGCACAAGTTTTGCGAAGGGCATTTCCGCGTATGCCAAGCCGGCCTGATGAACAAGGATATTGCTGTTGCGATGGAGAAAGCACGCGATGCGCTTGAAGATGCGCGAGTTCTATTATTGCGGAACCGCAATTCCGGTGCAGTTTCGCGGAGCTATTATGCGATGTACCATGCAGCTTCAGCGATGCTGTCGCGGGAAGGGCTCACCGTAGAAAAGCACGCTGCGGTGAAGGCCAAGTTCGGAGAATCGTTTGTGAAGCCGGGACTCGTGGATTCCAAGTTTGGTCGCTACTTGAATCTAGCTCTGAAGCTCAGGGAAGATGCGGACTATGTCTCTGAGGGAGCCATCGCCATAACAGCGCAGATTGCGAAGGAGCAAGTCGAACGTGCCGGCCAGTTCCTTGCGATGGCCGAAGCATTCTTAAGTAGCAGGTAGCCACGGCCATCAATTTTCTGGCCGTGGGTTTTGATGGTGAGCGGAAAGACAACGGACTTTTTGCCTCAGGCACGACTGGGGCAGAAAAGGAGGCGTTTACCAGGAAAATATCGTGCATTTTGGCATGGGAAGTTGTAAATTCTTATTAACGCCATTGATCGGCGCCAAGGCTCTCCTCTGGGGTGTGGAGAAGCTTGAATCCCAGGGATCTGTCTTTGAGGGTGGTTCTCGGCGTGGGCAATGGGCGGCGTCACGGAAACAAACGCAGGGGGCGTACCGTGACAGGGTTGTAAGTGGGTGACGAGTCTGATCGAATGTGGGGCTGAACTTCCAAGGATCACGGAGGATCTACGATGCACCTCTTCGGCAGGACGTCCACGGCGCGGTTGTCGCGACAGGCGCAGGAAATCCTGGAGGCGGCCAAAGGCCGCGGCGAGGTTTTCCTTCTGCGAAGCGCCAGTTCGGGCAAGTGGGTGGCCTCCGGTTCCCGTCACTTTTTTGACCCCAGAAATCCTTCCGTGTCGGCTGCCTATCTTGAAGGGCTCCGGGAACTGCAATCCAAGGGGATTGTGGTGCACGATTCTGGAAACCATTACCGGCTGACCGTCGCCGGCCCGGAACTGGGGAAGTGGCTGAAGCACTAGAGCGCCAAACACACGGGTTTTCCCGGGAGTTCTTTGCAGCGTCGCAAGGTCGTCTGGGTGAGTGATTTCATCGGTTCATTTTCTCTGAACACGAGTTGAGGAGTAGAGGCAACCTTTGAACTCATGACTGATTCAAACCCAGGTAAGTTGAAAGGGAGGGCTGCTTCAGACGCGAAGCAGCCCTTTTCTATTTTGGGAGGTTCCATGGATGTACATGAGGCTTTGCGGGCCATCGGCAGCACGGGAGAAGGTTGTTGCTGGTACTGTGACTGCAAACTGCCTGATGCGGAAGAGGCCATCCGCACGGGCTGGGATGTCAAACGCATCGAGGGCGAACGCGTCGCCAGCATCATTCTGGTCTGTCCCTCGTGCGGACGACTGAAGGCTGAACTGGGCGAAGAAGGCCTGCTACGCAATCTCGCCTTCAAGTCGCCTCGCCTGACCTGCTAGCCTTTCGAATGGGAGTTCTTGATCGAAAGTGAAAATGTTTCGTGACGGTTTTCATATCGATAGATTCTTCGCGGCCTTTCCGACCTTGCGTCGGGCCGCTCTCTCGATGAGCTCCTTCGTGGCCATCACGGTCCATGGCAAGCCTCCTTTAACGGTCAGTTCCAAAACGGTCGGAGACTGACCGCCACCGCAGAAAGCCTCACATGGCAGGGAAACAGATTCGAAATTATTTCATCCGGCAGGCAAGAATCCTGGTGGAGCGCTCCTGCCGCGAGCCGGACGGCTTTGCCGCCTATTTTTCCCAGCGCCAGCCCCGCGATGAAGAAATCCTCGGCCTGATCGCCGTCACCGTCATGATGAGTGGCAAGTATCGCCTGGCCGACCGCTTTCCCACCCCTGCCGAAGCCCTCGCCGCGCTGCCTTCCGAAGCACGCTGCGAAATCTGCAACGAATTCCGCCGCCACCTCTACGCCTGCCAGCGCCAGCTTCTCCTGGTCTAGCAATTTTGATTTGGCTGGCGCGGACATTGACTCTTAATGCCTTCGATCTGCGGGGTTGCGCAGTTCGTAGCCACGGCACCGGTTGTGTGCCGAAGGGTACTTACAGATCATAACCGATGGACCCACGGCATTGAAGGCGATGCGGTGGCTACCAGCCACACCCGCCTTTTTATTTCCGTGATTTCGATGCCGGCTGCCAGCTGTCGCTGCCGCGCAGGAAGTTATCGGGGAGAAACTGTTTGACCGCGGCCGCGGTCAGCTTGCGTACCCAGCTCACGCGGTCCTGCGGCTTTGCGCCCGGGCCTTTCGAGCCATACTCGGCATACCAGGCAGTCTTTTTGTTGGCGGGATTACCCCAGTTGTTCCAGCCTGACGGGCGGATCTGGTCGCCCATCCAGCAGTCGATATAGACCACGCGCGAGTAAGGCCTCCACGGCCGGCCGAGGAATGTGCGAACCTCAGGGTTTTTGGCAATCAGGCGGCAGTGATAGAAGTCATAGCCTGTGGGGCCGTCGGGAACCACGCGGCTCTGCGCGGTGATGTAGCCGTGGCCCGCGCTCACGTTACAAGCTCTCGTCAACCGTTGGCGGGAAAATCTTCTTGACTTTGATGGGCTAGTATGGTAGTCTTTTTTCAAGCTTTCGGGGTGGCCCAGTGCCGCCGGGAGGCCAGGACACACGGAAACAGAAAAAAACGGCGGGCGAAGAATTCTTTTTTTAAAAAACAAAGCGGGAGAGTTGTTGAAAATAAAGGATGAGCCTAAAAAACAAACCGAAAACAAAGCAGAAACAAAGCTGGCGAAGTTGTTGAAAACAATAGAAACGCCCCAAAAACAAAGCGAAAACAAACCGGAAAACAAAGCTAGCCAAATTATTGAAAATAAAAGATCGCCAAAAAACAAACCGGAAAACAAACCTGAAAACCGCTTTTCCGCGCTTCCTGCCTCCAAAACTAGCAATGTAGCCACATTCATCTAACCCCGAAGGCCTGAAACTACTCCCCCATCCACTGCTTTGGTCTCGTTTACTTAAAGCGTTTCCGGAACTTCAGTTCCATTCCGATGATGCCGTTCTGGTCACGGAACCCTCGGACGGACAGACGAGGGCTGACGACCCATTCGAATTCGACCACCCGGTCGAGCGAGTTGGCGGTGCTGGTTTGATAGGTGAGGGTCAGTTGCGGGGAGAGTTGCTGTTCGACGGTGAGGACGGGACCGCCCAGCGTGCCAACCTGGCCGGATGTCGGGGCGAATTTGATGCGGCTGACGCCGAACAGCCGCTGGATTCTTCCGCTGACCGGGCTGGAGAGGGCCGTGGAGAGCAGGGCGCTGGCGCTCGCAGAGGAGAAGGGATTGCTGGGCGAGGGAGCGAACTCCTCGAGTCGCTTCGAATACCCGAAGGCCAGCAGTGAAAGGATGTCCTCGGTCGGCAGCGGAGGATCGGACCGGTAGGAGAATTGAACCTTATCAGGGGGGCCGGAGACCTCAAGGGTGAGGTCGTACTTGTCAACGCGCGTGTTTACCTGCAGATCGAGGACCGGCTCGGTCTGGAAGGGATTGGTCATCGAGATGTCGCCGCGGGTCAGCGTGTAGCGATTGCCGCGGAAGATGGCCGATCCGCTCCGCAGGTAGATTGTGCCCACAGCCACCGGGTTGGCCAGCGTTCCCTGCATGTGCAGGTCGACTTCGGAAACCAGACGAAGGTTGCGAGTTTCAATCCGCACAGGGCGGATGGAGGCGAGGTGCACGTTGAGGCTGATGCCGGAAGTAAGGGGCGAGGACGCGCTGACCGAAGGCCCGCCCAGCAGGTTCCCGGGTCCGGAGATGAGGTCGACCAGATTCAGGTTTTCGTTGGCGAACAGGTTGCGGACGGAGATTTCGCCGCTTAACTGTCCTTCCGCGGGAGTCCCGGCAAGCGTCAGTTTGCCGTCCAGCACGGAAGTGAAGTCCGTTGGGTAGCGGATGCGGACCTGGGAGAGGTTGGTTTGGAGCCGATACCGGTGTGTCTCGCGCAGCGAGAAGAAGCCCGTAAGGTTAACGGCTCCTCCGCCGACGTTTCCCTTCAGCGATGAGATGACCGCCCTTTCTCCCTGCAGCTTGATGGTGCCGTTCATGGCGCCCAGGCGGATGGGCAGGCTCTTGTAACCAAGACCGACATCCTTGACTTCAACGGAGCCGCTCAGTTGCGGGTTAGCCGGCGTGCCGGTCAATCGCACTTCCAGTTTCGATTCGCCCGTGGCCTGGATTTCGCTCGAAACCAGGCTGAGGAGGCTTGCAGCCGCTTCGCCCTTCACCGAAAGATCGAGCGAAGGCGGAGTCCCCAGGTGGATTGAGCCTCCGGCCTCGAAGTTGGTCGAGGGTCCCTGCAACCGGAACTGTTTGAACCTCACGTTGCGCTTGGCATAGCTGACCTCGACGGGGCCTTCGTTGGTCAGTTTGAAGGATGGGATGCTGATCTCGAGCGCCTCGATTCGACTGCTTCCCTCGAGCTGGCTCGGCTCCCTGAGCGGGCCGTTCATCACGAAAGAGCCGCTGGCGGCGATTTTGGCGCCCATCGCGTGGGACGAAAATTCCTCGATCCAGGGATCCGCCCGGAAATCGGTGTACTCGCCGGAAACATGCAGCGGCCAGTTGTTCCGTGTTTCCATGTTCCCCGTGACCTGAAAACTGCCGGCCTCGCCTCCGCCCCCCTTCACCTGAAGCTTGATTTGCTGGCCTTGCCATTCGGCTTCCCCGTGGACGCTACCGAGCGATTGTCCTCTCCAGGCCAGTTGCGTGGCGTCCAGAGTCGAGTGCACACGCGCGTTGTCAAAAGTTCCCTGGCCCTGCAGCTTAAAACTGACCAGGCCGGAGATTTCAGCTTTGCTCTTTGTTTCTGCCTGGTGGCGCTCGAGGAAACGGATCTGGTCAAGAGGGAAATCCCGGCCCTGCAAGTCTGCGGAAAAAGTGTGCTGAATCGGATCGATTGTCATTCGTCCGCTGGCCCGGCCGCGGCCTTCGGCGAGTCTGATGTCGCTCACCTCCCAGGCGGATTTGGTGGCCGCAACGTTTGCCGAGAGCGAATCAAATGGAAGCCCCGCGAACTCACCCTTTTGAACTTCAAGGTGGCCGTGTCCGGAAAGGTCCCGGACCGTGCCCTCAGCCTCAACCCGGCCGGTAAGGAGACCTTTCATCGAAGGCTTCAGGTCCAGGGCCGCGCGCAAACCTGCAAGCGGAGTTTCCCGTGCTGTCGCGTGCAGGCGAACGGCGCTGTCGGGTTCGAGCTTCCAGTTGACGAGGCGCGCCTCTGCGTCCATCGTCAGCGAACTCGCGCCCAGTTTCACTCGGCCTGACTCGATCCGCGCCCGATGGGGCGAGACCAGAAGGCCTGCCTGGAAGCTGTCCCAAACCCAACCGGCGTAAAGAAAGGAGCCCGTGGTCGCCCGTCCATCGATTTCGGGGCTTGCGAAGGTTCCGGAAACCTTGCCCGTAAAGACCGCCTGGCTGCGCAGGGTGATGGGGAGAGGATTGCGGGTTTCAATCAGGGCTTTGGCCACGGGGCGCCACTCTTCAAAGTCCGAGGTTACAAACTTGATAGCCAGGGAAGACTGGGTGGTGCCGAAGGTCCCCTGGGCCTCCATCGTGGAGCGGGGTGTCGAGATTTGAGCATCCTTGAACGAGAGAAGGACCTCGCGTCCCAGTTCGACAGACCCCTGCGCGTGACCGCTCACTGGAAGCCCTGAAGTCGCCGGTTCGGCGGGCCGCCGAAACTGAAGGTCAAACTGGCTCTTGAGTCTCGAGGGACTTTGCCAGGTTGCGCTGACTGCTCCGTCGACGTCTGCCTGGGGATTGAGAATTCCAATGGTGTGGGCAGACTCGGGGATGGCCTGCATCAGAGCAGTGAGACTGAGGTTTGTGAAGCGGCTGCGCAACCGGACCCGAGGTGCACCCTTGCCGAGCGAAACAGCCGCATCGCCTTCCGCCCTGGCCCTAAGTCCGGTGAAAGTGAAGGTCGTAAGCCTCAACTGGCTTCGGGCAAAATCGTAGGTTGTAGCAAAGTTCAGGGCGCCGGGCGTGAATTGCGGAACACTCAGCATCAGGTCGCGTGCCTGCATGCGGCCCTTCACGGTGAAGCCTTTTTCACCATAGGTGCCTTTTCCATCCAGATAAAGGTAGCCGCTTTCGAGTGGAGCAATCTTGAGCGCTCTGGCGAATTGCTGAAGGCCACCGTTGATTCGGTATTCGAAGTTCCCCGCAAGCTGAGGCATCCAGTGAAGGGAGCCCAAAAGTTTCCCTCGCAGGTTTCCGATTTGCCAGCTGAACGCCGTCACCTGCAACTGTTCGCTCGAAAGCCTGAACGTTGTGGCAAATGAAAGACGCGGAGAGGTCCTGGATTTCCAGGTGAAGGTGGCGCCTGAAGCGGCGATGCCACCCTGATAATGGCGGTCCTGGCTGACGTGCAGTTGAATCACGACGTTGCGCGCACCGAATTGAATGGGGATACGCCGATTGTTCCAGTTCAGAGTGGTGTTGCTCAGGGTCACGCGCTCGATGCCGAGGTCCAGCAAATCCGCCAGAGATTCTCCCTGTCCGGGCGTCACACTGGTTTGGGGCAGGTTAGTCGAGCCGTCGTCGTAGGTCCAGATGTGGACGTCCGCGCGCTGCCACTGGAGCGTTTGCAACACAAGCCGAAACTTAAGCAAAGACTCTGGGCTGACGTTCACGACAACGTCTTGTGCCGAGAAAAGAGGCTGTCTGGAGGGTTTTTCAAGTCCGTGTATGATCAGCCGGCGGGCGCTGACCCTCAGCTCGAGCGGGCGAAAGCCCATCCCTTCGATTTCAACTTTGCCACCCGTAACCTGTGAGAGGTTGGCCTCAATCTGGTTTTCGAGAATTTGCCGGAACCACCCCGTGCTGGCCACGGCGATGGCGACGGCAAACAGGACGAGGAGGACCCCCGTCGTGTAGATCAGCCAGTGAACGGCTTTCGGCAATCTTAGATTTCTCAACTCCACCTTTTAGTCTCTCATATCAGTAAGAGTGAATCGTCACCCGGTGGTCTGACTTCAGCCGCTTGAGCCAATTGTCAAGGAGCTGATTCATTTTCTCCTGCACAAGGATTTCACGAATCTGCTCCCGGACATCATCCAGCGGAGGCGGTGGACCCGTATGCCCTTTGGCGTATTCCGGAACAAAAGTCTTCTTGTAGTAACCCTCGACCTCGCTCGGTTCGGGCTGCGCCGCCGGCCGAAGCCGATTGTCGATCATTCGCAAGGTGCGCTGGTAGATCTCCAGCCGCTTGAGCACCTGCTGCTCCGTCATTCCAAGCGATTGAAGCGCTGAACGGTACGCCGCCTCGCTGGGGAACTTTTTCCGAATGTTGTTCA
Organism: Acidobacteriota bacterium; assembly: GCA_037379595.1. GTDB lineage: Bacteria > Acidobacteriota > Terriglobia > UBA7540 > UBA7540 > SCRD01. The sequence goes on from JARRJI010000001.1 coordinate 26,026, forward strand.
GGGTTTCCTCGGCCATCTTCCTGCCGTTTTTCGATTCCCTTGCCGGGGTTCGCATTTGTCCCGCGAGCAGCTTCTGGCTGATGAGCCTGCTCAAGACGTCTTGCTGTTCAGCTTCGCTGGGCGTACCCGTCGGAGTCTCGCTTTGAAGGAAGCGTTCGAAATGGTACTCCTCCATCACATCGCTCTGGGTGATGGCATCGTAACCCACGGAAGCCACCACTTTGTCCAGTGTCTCAGGGAGTGCCAAGGCCGGCAGGAAAGCGATGGCCGCAAAGAGCAGGCACCACGCGATCAGAAACTTTGTCCGATACTCAGAAAATACTGTACGTGCGATAGTTGGCGGACCTCCACGCCGCCGGGAACGTTGGTATTGGAGACCTGGTACCGAGGTGGGTTCAGGGCATAGCCCACATCAAAACGAAGCGGCCCCACCGGGGTCTTGTAAAGGAGTCCCACTCCGAGAGCATTCACCGAATAGTCGAAGTCGGTGGGCGAACTCTGGTGAAACTTGAAAATACGCATTACTCGAATGCTGGAAAACACATTCCCCATATCGTGAAAAAGGACCAGCCCCAGCCGGTCTTGCGCGAAAGAAAAGCGCAGTTCCAGCGAATTCAGGAATAGAGCATTGCCCCCGATCGGATAGCCCGTCTCGGGGTCGCGGGGTCCGGCCTGATTGATGGAGAAGCCGCGGTGCGAATCGCTCCCGCCCATAAAGAACCGCTCCGGCAAGGGAATTGCGTGGGTGAGGACGACCTGCTTGGATCCGTCCGGATTGGTGACGGTTACAGGCCTGAGACCCCCGTAAGGAGACTCGACGGCAAAACGAGTGTTGCGCGCAAGGACCAGATGAGGTGCCAGCCGGTAGTAAGTCGCATTCTGGCCCAGGAACCGCAGGAAATTCGATTGGGACCCCAGGCCCGACCACGATACGCCCGCATCAGCGAGAGAATAAGAGCCGCGAGTCGCGTCGAGAGGATCATCCCTGTGGTCGTTGACGTAGCTCATTGCATACATACCGATCTTGGCAGGAAGACTGGCCAGAGGAATCTCGTTTGGAGAAATTCGGTCTGACAGGTCCAGCGCCTGGACATTGCGGAACGAATATCGTGCCGAGAGGAACGTTGATTTGCTCCAGCGCTTTTCCAGGACGACTGAAGCCTCCTTGCGATTGGCCGTAAAGGTCAGAACATTCCGGCTGGAATCAATATTGGCGTTGAAACGAACGCTGATGTCACGCCGCCGGGGAAGCTTCGGGATGTAATAGCTTGCCACGGCTCCCTTATCGAGAGTTGAAAGACGGCCGCGGAAGGACATGGTCTGATTGCGTCCTCCGACACCGATGCGCGAAACATCCAGAGAAACCCGAGGGCTGGCTTTCAACTGCCCCTGGGGTTCGTTGCTGCCCAGGCGCTGAACTTCAAGGCCGCCGCCGTAGCCGACCGTCCAACGCGGAGCTTCTTCCATGCTAACCAGAACGGACTTGTTGGTTTCCTGGCTTCCCGGATTCTGGGGCGTAATCTGGACTTGGTTAAAGAGCCCGAGGTCATAAAGCTTCCGTTGCGACCGGAGGAGTGCACCTTCGTTGACGGGCTCGCCGGAGCGGAATGATAGCTCGCGACGAACAACGCCCTCTCGCGTGTAATTGTTGCCCAGCAGAACCACTCGCGCAATCATCTTTTTCCTTCCGGGGTCCACCCGGTACTCGACATTCATGATGTGCTTGGTGTTTTCAGGCGAACTGCTGGCCGCCACCGTAGCGTTGGTATAACCACGGCTAGTAAAATACCGAAGAATCGTGTCTCGATCTTTTTGCTCATTCTCAGGCGAGTAAAACAGTCCCGGTCTATTCAGCATCCGCGATGAAAGGTCTTTTTCCTGATCCTTGCCAAGTCCCTGCAGGACAAGCTTTCCCACCATCGTCCGCGGGCCTTCCTGTATCACGATGGTCACAAAAAGATTACCGGGCTGGTCGTGATAGGAGAAATTGAGATGCGGTTCAATTTGAGCGTCCAGGAAGCCCCGGGCCTGGTACACGACTTTCAGCGATTCGATATCATTGTTGAGCAACTTACTGCTGTAGGCGACTCGCTGAAACGGAAATTGAGCGGGATGGATTGTCATGACTGAGGAAAGAAGCTTGCTGGTAACGGCATGGTTCCCCTCAAACGTGTACCCTTCGAAACTACCTTTCTTGCCGAGGTCCACCTTGTATGTTACTCGCAGATGGTCCGCTTTAAGATGTTCGACGGGGGCGACCGTGGTGGAGGCCCGCAAGAATCCTTTCTGCTGGTAGAAATCACTCAGCGCTTCAGAGCCCCTTTCCAACGAAGGTTGATCGACCACCCCATCCTGGAATAAGGGAAGAATGTTGCTCAGGTTGCTGCGAGAGATCTTGGCGCCCTGCACGCGCACTTCGATCACCGGGCCGGCTTCGCACTCGACGCGAAGGGTTTCGGTGTTTGTTTTGGGGTTGAAAGTGCGCTTCTGGATCACCGTGCTTGCTTGCAGGTAGCCATGTTTCTGATAAAAGTTGTGGAGCTTGTAGAGACCTTTTTCGATGTTGGTTGAAGACAGACGTTTGCCTGGATGCCAATCTGTTATTTTCCTTAGTCGTTCGCCTGGAAAGATTGGATGGCCTTCAAAAATGACTTCCTGGAGACGAGCTTCCGGCCCGGAGGTAATGGTGAACAGGACGTCGGCTTCCTGGGTGGCTGGATTGCGAACCACCCTGTCTTGGATCTTCACCTGGTAGAACGCATTGTCCGCAAGGACAGTCTTGATGTTCTGCGTCGCCGTTGCAAGTTCCTGTTCGCGCAGGGGTCGTCCCAAAGGCAGCCTGGCGGCAGCCACGAGAGTGCTGGGAACCAGCGGCTTGGGTGTCCCTGAAACCTGGATTACCCCGATAAAATAGCGCGCCTTACCGGCAAAGGTCAGCACAACGCCGCCGGGTGCGGCCTCGGCTTCGGCCTGGAGATTGATAAAGCGCCCGGTCGCGTAAAGCCTCTTCAGACTTTCACTAACCTTGATGGGCTCCAGCGGTTCACCCGTTTTCTGGACAATTTGCTCTTTGAATTGGGAAAGATAGAGGTGAGCGTCGGTTTTCAGATCAATGCGAACTACCGTCTGTCCCCACTGTGGAGGGTTGGCAAAAGCAAGTGCGGCACACTCCAGCCACAGGATCGTCAGCAGGGCGCCGAAGCGGAAGATGCTCCCTGCGATCAGGAGCGCACACCAGCAGCCTTCGGAGCGCTTTTTGATTGCGCCTGCCCGCGGTCCCTCGTAACGGTGCTTGCTGTGGAGCCTTATCCAAGAGATCGGTCTTTACCCCCCACCAGGCTTTTCCTAAACCACATCAGATTCCTATTATATCTTCCGTCCCACATATGGCGGAAGGATGCCGTACGGGTTGTGGAAAAGTCTTCGATGAAGGTGAGCAAACTGCCCGGCACGAGCCCGCCGATACTGGTTTATGAGAATTCGCGATAGTGCGTCCTTGTGCCGCCAGCATGGTGTCATCGGACCAATGCTCCGAGCAGTTCTTTCTGAAGATTCGTCTGTTCTTTCAGAAGATTCGTCGAGGGGAATCCCTTGCCGAGGTGTTGACGAAATCCTTCGGCCCAGCGGAAACGCGCACGCTTTCCCGCCTCCACCGCTATGTTCCGCATGGCCAGCAACGTTTGAGGAATCCCCTGCTGGGTCTGAAGCCAGGCCTGCTGGCTTTCGTGGCAGGCAAGCATCTCTTCCTTGCGCTTCAATGTGGCGCTGATATTGACGGAGAGACTGGACTCAATCTTGTTTCCCATGATGTCGCGCCGGCCGAAAGCGTCGGTGTAATAGAGAAGCGGAACGCCTGGCAGTGAAGGAGCCGGGCGCCGGACACCGGTTTTGTAGTTGGGCGCCAGTGCTCCAAAGCAGGCGGACTGGCAAAGGCGGCTCACCGTCTCGTGATCAACCATATAATCGACCGGCGAATGCGTCAGCACCAGGGAAGGGCGTGTTTGCCGGACGAGTTCCATCACCTTATTCAGATGGGGCCGGTCGTAAAAAATCAGGAGGTCCTTGCTCTTCAGGCAATGATACCGGGCGCCGATCATTGCAGCAGCGCGCGATGCTTCTTGCCGGCGCAAGGCCGCGATTTTCGCGGGCGAAAGGGTTGTACTCCCACAGTCTCCGGCTGACAGAGTTGCAATGTGAATCTCGGCGCCCCGGCCGGCAAGATGCGCTAACGTCCCGGCACAAAGGAACTCTGCGTCATCAGGGTGTGCAAACAGGGCCAGGACGCTTGCGGAATTGGACATTATCTCGGGTCTCCTTTAGTTGCACAGGCTGGCACACTTCGCCCCCGCCCGCAATCGAAACCTGGATGGTTCGGCGCACCTGCTATTCAGCCACGTTGAAAGATGCCGCCAGGCGGGAAGTTCCCCACGCGACTTCAATGTCGCCCTGGTTTCCGTGGCCGGAGACCTTGATCGTCATCTCCTCCACCGAATCCGAAGCTTCGTTGAGTTTCATGGGCGCTTCGGCGATTTTTGCACTGGGCTCATATTCACTGGCCGCTTTATTTGACACCAGCAGGACCCATTTCCCGGGTTCGACCATCTGGGCCAGCAGAATGTGCTTTCCTTTGGGCACTCGTGTGTTCCCGAAAAGCAGATCATGATCCGTGTCGATGGTGGTTGGCGCGCTGGCTCCCAGGCGCCATACCTGTCCCGGGCTGATCATCTTCAAGGGGTCGCGACCCTGCAGCGACGGGCGGCCATAGTCAATAGAGACATGCGCCGACCCGATGGTTGCTTTTGCTTCACCACGGTTGTTCCCTTGCGGGAGGAGAACAGTTGATCCCAGACTGAGTAACGCGACGGTCGAGAGGCCAAGGACGATGCGTTTCAGGCACTTCATCGGTTTACCCTCCTTCAATCACGGTTTATGCAGGTTTCTTGATGAAGACCTAATGAGGCCAGATTACTGCTTTCCGGATTATTCAGCCAGCGCTTTTCGAACGGCTTTCCGAAGCGTCGCCGGGCCTGTATAACCGACCCAATGGCCGGCGATGATTCCCTTCCTGTCAATCAGAAAGAGGGTGGGATAAATCGAGATGCTGCCATAGGCCTGGTTACTCGCCTGCGTCCAGCGAACGATCGGAAAAGATATTCCTTCTTGGGCTGCGTAACGTTGGCGCGCCTGGTCACTGATGGTCAATCCAAGCAAATTGTCGGCGTTGGCTCCTATCACTTCAAAGCCGTTACCGCTGAATTCATGCTGAAGCTCGACGAGGGCCGGGGCCTCTTTCATGCAGGGCGGGCATCCGGTGAACCACACGTAAAGCAAGGCGACTTTGCCCTGAAGTTCAGCGCTGCCGACCTGGTTGCCATTGGCTTGCACCAGGTTGAACGCGGGAGCCGCTCGACCTTCCCATCCTGCCAGCTCGTGAATTGCTCCTTGAGCGAACCGGGGATCGTTCCGGATCATTTCCACGTCAATTTTGGTGATTTCGCCCGTTTTCGGATTCTGGGTGATGAATTTCGGCACGCGGGGATCTGTTTCCATCACGCGGAGCAGAGTATCCGCTTCTTCCGGAGTATCGAGGGCAAACTGTCCGGCAATCGTTTTCAAGCTTGGCGGCGTTGAGAATCGTTGCTGGTACTGCACAATGAACATCGGAATCCGGAAGAAATCCTTGTAAAGCTTATTCAGTGCTGCGTGGTCTTCCGGTGTTGTAAAGACGGTGTTGTATAGCTCCGTGACGCGGACCGGCTGCCCGGCCTTCAGGTGGTCGCGAATATACTTCAGGATCTTTGCTTGAGCACCGGATTGCGCCAACAGGCAGCCTGCGCCCAGGCTGAGGACCGCAACCGAAAAAAGCAGGAATCGAAGCTGTCGTTTCAATTTCCACTCGCCTTTGCTGGAGTAGAGCCTTGCTCGGCTTGCTTTAACCAATGCCACTGGAAACGCAGGGAGTATTGCATGTACTTATCGAGAAAACTCCATCCATGACCGCCCGGCCGCAGTGCATACTCGTGAGGGTAATCCTCCTTGTCGAGAATCTCATCAAGGATGGCTGCGCCTTTTTCAAACCCGTAACGGTCCTCGGTGCCGGCATCGAAATAGATCTTCAAGCCCTGGAATTGTGCGGGATCCTTGGCAAGCGTGAGCGGGCTGTTCTTTTCCCAGTAAGCCTGGTTGAGAGGCGACCCGAACGCGTGGCGCAGGATGCGCGCGTAGAATCCCCACCGGCCCGTCGTAGGAACAGGATTGGGGAGCCCGTTTATCAGGACGGCACTGTGTGCACTGACGGCTCCAAACAGGTTCGCATGGCGCATTGCCAGGTGCAGAGCGCCGTAACCTCCCATCGAGAGCCCGCTGATCCCGCGCGCTTCCCTGGTCGGAATGGTTCGGTAATGCTGGTCGATGTACGGAACAAGTTCCTGAACGAAGAAATCCTCATAGCGGTCCGCGCCGTCTTCTGAGTTGACATAGAAGGTCTCGCCGGCATCCGGCAGAACAACCAGGAATTGGCCGATTTCCCCATCGCCCGCCAACTTGTCAAAAATTTCCTTGCCGCCGCGATCGACCCACCGGTGGCCGTTGCCGAACAGGCCGTGGAGGAAATAGAGCGTCGGGTAACGCTTGGGAGCAGAGGATGCGTAATCGGCCGGGAGATCAATGCAATAGCCGACCGGCCGGTTCAGGATCTTGCTGGGGATAGAACTGCACTTGACCGTAGATGGTGCGGCCGCAGCTGCAAGCAATGAGTTGCTACAGCCCAAAGCCGAGAAAACGAACAAAAATGCGGCTGCATACATGATAGGCCAGTGCAGAGGGGAATGGCTCGAACCACTGTTCTCTTGGTCTAAGAGTATTTTCATAAGCTAATGAGGGTTGGGTGTCTTTGCGTGGGAATGCCCACTTTCCACATAGATATTGATTTTGCCATTGCTTGAATCGGCTCCGACGGCCCCGTCCACAGCGTTCGCCTTTCCGATTCCTGAAGCCGTCGCCCCATAGACGCTTCCGTGAATGTTCTTCAGCGCCGGTTTCTCTTTTCCTTTTGCATGGAACGTCCCCGTCGCAGAATTAGCCAGCGGTGCGGAATCATTGGCGTGGAACTCCATAACGCCACGATCTGCTTCCTCTTTGGAGCCTGCCTGGCTTGAGGGCCGGGAGGTCCCTTTTGCGGTTTGACTCTTCCGGCTGGCTTCCTCCGCCGCCTTGCGAGCTGCCCCTGAGGTGCTGACCAGCGTAAGCGCCCGAAGAGGCAACTTGCTGGGAGTTTTTTCTGCGGATTTCCGGCTTTGCGAGGTTGAATACTCAGGCCCCGAGGTTTTTTGTGTCTGCGCCGGGGTGGTAGCGGGCAGAAGCAGGAACAGCATCAATCCGAGCAGAACCGTGGGGCAGGCCGTTTTGCTCATAATTCGCTCCTGTGCAATGCTACCATTCTGGCCTGGATGCGGAGCGCCATCCGCCGAGGTCCTCTGCTTCCTTGGCGAAGCATGCGGAAACGGCAACGCGGTTCAGGCCAAGCGTGTTTCGAATCCAGATAATGCGTTGTTCGCCGGGATCGGGGCCGCCCAGCGTGGCCAGAGCATAGTCAAGCGCCTCTCGATCAGACGGTAAGAACATCGGCACGCGGGCCATCGTAGGATTCAGCGAGGTTCGGGCGTTCATGTACGTTTTGGTGAGGTCAATCTTGCGGTATAAGCGTTCGTGGATTGTGTCCGCAAGGCCGACCCCGACGGCGTTTCCGTCGCTCTCCAACGTGAGGTCGCGCACGTAAATCAGGTCGACCTCGGGTCCGCCAACGGCCCGGGGCCTGACGCCCCGCCCGACAATCTTGGTGTCCATGCCGGTTCCGCTGATATTTTTACCCATTTCGTCCACCACCAGCAAATTACACTTTGAAAAGGGCAGTCGAGGGACCAGATTGCGCGCCACCGGCAGCGTTGCCTCTTCCATGGCGACGATTCCCTCGGGCAAGGCGGCGCGCACCATGGCGATCTGGTGCATTTCGTTTTCGACAACCGCCAGCCCGCCGAGAATTTTTCCCGTCGACAGCGTCACTCCGGCGATCGAACGGATTACGTGCTCGTTGCCATATCTCCGGCTCCAGCGATGAGTCTCCCGCGCTCCGTCGCGCTTGCCCATGCCGACGGCAATCATCTTCAGCAGTCCGCTTTCGATCTTCCCGTTGAAGTCGGTATGGGGTTTGATCCGGTTTAGGACCAGAATGGCGTCCGCTTCCCAGGCGTTCCGGTCGACGTGAACCTGAAAGCCTTCGGGTGTCTGCCCAACGTTCGCGGTCGCCATGTCGGACACGACTTCGACTCCGACGTTTTCTGGGATGACACCGTACTCTTCAAGAATCAGGCGCTGGCCTCCGGCGGTGGCGCCGCCGTGGCTGCCCATCGACGGAAAGACAAAAGGCTGCGCTCCTTGCGCCTTGAGCCAGTCGCAGACGGTGCTGACGATCTCCTTGAGATTCGCGATGCCGCGGCTCCCGACTGTTACCGCGATGCGGCGACCAGCCAGCCGCTCCGGCGGAATCGCAAGCCCGGCAAGGTTCTGGCGGATCTCGCCCTCGAGGTCCGACAGGCCGGGCATGCTGGGCGACGTCCGCTCGAGTAATCTGAAATCTGCGACAGGAAAATGACCGTTGTTTGACATGTAGTATCCTCGTTAAACCTTTCATAATGAGCTTAAGGATCGACAGGTGTTGAGGTCAAGGTGAAAGCTGACCCCCGCTGAAAGCGGTGGTTGCTCCGGGGCGCTTCAAAGCGTAGAGTCAGCCTTAGGGGCGTATCTCAAACAGCAGTCCTGACCCGATTGGATTGCTGGTCGCGGAGGTGATATGGCAGTGGCCAAGCAGCTTACCATAGTGGTCGACAATAAGCGCGGGGCCCTGGCAGAGATCTGCAGCAAGCTCGCCGAAAGGGCCGTTAACATCCTGGGCCTCTTTGTCGCGGATGGGCCTGGGAAAGCGCCTGTCCGCCTCGTCGTCAACCGGGCTGAAACTGCCAAGAGGGTCTTCGACGATCTTGGGCTGAAATATTCTGAAGAAGAAGTGGTGGCAGCGCACCTGTCAGATCGTCCGGGAGCACTGGGCAAGCTGACGCGCAAACTGGCGGACATGGATGTGGATGTCAAGTACGCTTACGGAAGCATCTCACGGGGCTCGAAGCGGGCTCTGATCATCCTGGCCGTCTCCGATCCCGAGGCTGCTGCCCGAGTTATCAAATAGCAGGGGCCTTGCTCGCGGTTTGCTTCCCTGGCTGAGGCGCATAAGTCCCGCTTCCCGCTGAAATCCACTCTGGATGGTCGCCGAATCCTGGGCAATTTCGTCCCTTTTCTGATTGTCTCCGGCTCATGGTTCAGTGCTGCTTTTCCTGTTTTGGCTATGGGAGACGACGGAATGCCCCTCTCGCCACACTTTTGTCCCTCTTGACATTCAAGTCGGCTTTAAGGTTTATCCTGCGAATAGTGAGCTCGGCAACCCGGACGATGACTTTTGGTTACCGGGTGACACAAAAAAGTCAGGAGGTAACGGTTATGGCATGGAAAGAAGGCGAAGTTTACCGCTGTCCGGACGGGAGTTGCGGTTGCGAAGTGACGGTGACGAAGGCTGGGAATCCCGGTGAGTGCGGGAACCATGCTCCGGTTTGCTGTTGCGGCAAGCCGATGAAGAAAGTCAACTAGCGGGACAGACCCGGGAATCGCAAACGGACGGCCTTGCGGAACCGGCGAACGAGGACGTCCCTTGCGTCCCGGCGTTGCAAGCAGGCCGGCTGAAACGATTGGAAGAGAAAATGAGGAAGCCTATTTACATCCGGGACGTTGCAGCGGCGGGTGATGTGACTCCGCAAGCGGTTCGTTACTATGAAAGCCTGGACCTGCTGGAGAAACCTCATCGAACAAAATCGGGGTATCGAATTTACACGCGCGAGGCCATCGAGCGCATCCGCTTCATCAAGGACGCCCAGAAGCTGGGACTCAATCTCGACGAGATCCGGGTGATCCTCCAGATGAAATGTTCGATGCAACCGCCCTGCGACTGCGTACGGGAGATGCTCCACAAGAAACTTGCCCGGATCGAAAAGCAGATTGCGGAGATGGACGCCACGCGAAAGCGGCTTCTGAAGGTTTTGCGAAACTCTGAAGGGAACCCACCTCTGGCGCACGAAGACAGCGTGATCTGCCCCCTGATCGAGAAATCTGCAACGGAGTAAGCCCACCATGCATCTGACAGAGTGGTTGGCAATTTACCGCCGGAGGCGCGTGCTGATGTGACAATCGTCACAGACAACGGGTGTTCCTCTGGTTAGGCTCGATTTCTGATGAGGCAGCAGCGAAGAGTGACAAGGCGGCACAAATTCCGTAGAACGGTTTGGCAGAAGGTACAGCGAAAGATGTGGCGGAAAAGGATGGCGTATTTCCTTTCGTTTGCGCTGCTCCTGATGGTGCCGGCAACTCTGCCTGCTGTCTGCCGGCCCGCGGCAGCGACCTGCACCAACAATTGCTGCGTGGCAGATGTAGCTCCGGCCACGGGTTCAGCGGTGGCCATGCCGTGCTGCCGGGCCGTCAAGTCCCAAAGCCAACTCAGTTTTGTGTCCCCTGACTTGGGGCAGTTGGCGGTGGCGTCACTGGTTGAAATTGCCCCGCCTCAGATCGTGCATTCCTTTTATCAAGGGCAGAGAACTCTGCGCGAGTTTTCTACATTCGCTCAACCAATCCCACCTCAGCTCGACCCACTTCTTAAGACCACACAACTCCTGATTTAGCCATTCCTCCATCTCATCCCGTGCAATAGCGAATTCATGGGGCTGGCGTCCATTGTGGCCGGCTTCGAAGAAGCCCGACATGGGTCACAAGGTCCCTCTATCAAGCACAAGGAATTTGAAGGGCGCGGCACTCGCCGCCCATCTAAAAGGAGGAATTATGAGAATGAAGACTTTGATTGGAACAGTACTCCTGGTTGTGTTTTCGATCTTTGCCATCGGCAGTTTTGCGCAAAGGAGTTCGGCTCAAACCGACACGAGCAACCGGAACGCCACCTCAGCAACGGCCGGCACCATGGGACAACGCGGAATGATGAACGGCGGCTCAATGTCCGGAGGAATGATGAACGGTTCGATGATGAACGGCCGGATGATGAACGGGCGAATGATGGACGGAAGGACGATGATGGGCCGGAACATGATGGGAAATTACGGCACCATGCGGAAACTGATGAACCGGCTCACATCCGATCTATCCGCCGCTGAGGCCCAGGCTGGCTCTGCTGCCCTTAAGAGCAAGCTCGACGACGCAGGCGCGCTGGTCAGCAAGCTTCGTGGAGAGCTTTCCAGTTCCTGGGGAATGATGGCGCGGTATATGCCGATGCACGGCAGCTACTACTGCTCCTGGAACCAGACCGGACAGAAACAGACCGGGCAGAACCAGAAGTAATCCGATTGGGGAGTTCGGCGCGGATGGAACCAGCCCGCCGGGCTCCCCGGCCGGCGGCTGACTTCGAACGCAAGAAGGAGAAACCAATGCTTCTGATGATGATCATTATGAGTCTTCCACTGCTGGGGATCGGACTGTTTTTTGTGCTGCCGCTTGCGGCGGCCTTGCCCGCCTACCTGGCCGTCGTGGGGTTCTCTGGAATCTACCAATGGTTGATGATGAGGGCGATGCACCTTCCGGCACGCACGGGAACCGAGGGGATGATGGGCTCAAAGGCCGTAGTCCTCAACTGGGAAGGCACTCGTGGCCAGGTGATCTGCGAGGGTGAAATCTGGCAGGCCAAAGCGAAAAGTGAACGCCCCTTTACGAGGGGACAAAAGGTTGCCGTCACCCGGATGGATGGTTTGACGTTGTCGGTTGGTCCGGCATGATGTTGCCTCGGCGAATGCTGAGGAATACGATGATGAAAGGCCATATTTTGCAGACGCGTTCGGATTTATCGGCGGCGATGAAGGTTTTGATTGCGAAAGCCACTCCGTATCGCTGTCAATGCGGGTGGTTGATTTTGACGGCGACCTGTTTATAAAGTATTAATGACGTTTTTACGGAGGTACCGAATTGGTTAATGAAGAGAATGAGCATTCCGATCTCGGTGCGGAACAACTGAAGGACCCCGTGTGTGATATGGACGTTGATCCTTCAACCGCAGCGGGAAGCTACGAATACAAAGGGACGACCTATTATTTCTGCTCTGAGCCCTGCCTTGAAAAGTTCAAATCTTCGCCAGAAGACTACATTGGCCCGGCGAAGCCTGCGCCGAAACCTGCTGAGGCTGTACCCGGGGCTGACTACACCTGTCCCATGGACCCTGAAGTCCATCAGGAGATGCCGGGCGCGTGCCCCAAGTGCGGCATGGCGCTTGAGCCGACCACGATCACGGCTCCGAAAACTAAGACTCAGTACGTTTGCCCCATGCATCCCGAGGTGGTGCAGGATGAGCCGGGCTCGTGCCCGAAATGCGGCATGGCGCTCGAGCCGCGAACGGTGACGCTGGAAGAAGAAGCGAATCCTGAATACGTGGACATGAAGCGCCGCTTCGTCATCAGCCTCTTTCTGACGGTTCCCACCATCGTGCTGGCCCTGACCGAGATGGCCGGCGGGCATGTGCTTACGAGCGGCGCGCGGAACTGGATTGAACTCGTGCTCGCGACGCCGGTGGTGCTCTATTGCGGCTGGCCGTTTTTCAAGCGCGGCTGGGCTTCCATTTTGAACAAGAGCCCGAACATGTTTACGCTGATTGCGATTGGCACGGGCACCGCATTTTCCTATAGCGTGGTTGCGACCATCGCTCCGGGCATCTTCCCGGCTTCTTTCCGGGGTGCTGCGGGAACGGTTGCGGTCTACTTTGACGCGGCGGCCGGCATCACCACACTGGTGCTGCTCGGGCAGGTTCTCGAATTGCGGGCGCGCGCGCAGACTTCGAGCGCCATCAAGGCCCTGCTCGGTCTTGCTCCGAAGACGGCTAGGCGGCTTCTCGATGACGGCTCGGAAGAAGATGTGCCGCTCGACCGCGTGAACCAGGGTGACCGGCTGCGCGTGCGGCCGGGAGAAAAGGTTCCGGTGGATGGCGAGGTGCTCGATGGATCGAGTTACGTCGATGAATCGATGATTACCGGCGAGCCCACGCCGGTTGAAAAGACCAAAAGCGAGCGCGTCACGGGCGGAACGGTGAACGGGAAGGGAAGCCTGGTGATGCGCGCCGAGCGCGTGGGCAGCGACACGCTGCTGGCGCAGATTGTCCGCATGGTGAGCGAGGCGCAGCGCAGCCGCGCGCCCATCCAGCGCCTGGCGGACGTGGTGGCCGGCTACTTTGTTCCGGCGGTGGTGGCCTCGGCCATCATTACCTTTATTATCTGGTCGATTGTGGGGCCGGCGCCGGCCATGGCCTATGCTCTGGTCAACGCCGTTGCGGTGCTGATTATCGCCTGCCCCTGCGCGCTGGGACTGGCCACGCCGATGTCGATCATGGTGGGTACCGGCCGCGGAGCCACGGCGGGCGTGCTGATCAAAAACGCGGAGAGTCTTGAGGTTTTGGAGAAAGTTAACACCGTTGTGGTGGATAAGACCGGCACGCTGACCGAAGGCAAGCCGCGCCTGGTTTCTGTTGAGCCGATGGAAGGCTGGAGCGAGCAGGAGATGCTGCGCCTGGCCGCAAGCCTCGAACGCGGCAGCGAGCATCCGCTGGCCGAAGCCATTGTGAACGGCGCTCGCGAAAAAGGAATGGATCTCCTCGACGCGCGCGATTTCCAGTCCGTCACGGGCAAAGGCGTCACCGGCAAAGTGGATGGCCGCACGGTGGGCCTGGGCAACAGCATGCTGCTTCGAGAACAGGGCGCGGACGCCGCCAAATTCGAGCAGCGTGCGGAAGCCCTGCGGCAGGACGGGCAGACGGTGATGTTCGTCGTAGTCGATGGCAAGCCCGCCGGGCTTCTCGGCGTGACGGACCCCATCAAGAAGTCGACGCCCGAAGCCATCAAGCTGCTGCACGACGAGGGAATCCGCATTGTGATGCTGACCGGCGACAGCCGCACCACCGCCGAAGCCGTGGCAAAGAAACTCGGCATCGATGAAGTGGAGGCGGAAGTTCTGCCGCAGCAGAAGAACGAAGTAGTGAAGCGGCTGCAGAGCGAAGGGCGCGTGGTGGCCATGGCGGGCGACGGCATCAACGACGCTCCGGCGCTGGCGCAGGCGCAGGTGGGAATCGCCATGGGCAGCGGGACGGACGTGGCCATTGAAAGCGCCGGCATCACGCTGCTGAAAGGCGACCTGCGCGGCATCGCCAAGGCCCGC
>JARRJI010000002.1:0-43058 GCA_037379595.1 Acidobacteriota bacterium
GCGTGACCCTGGAGATCGAACTGATTACGCCGATCGCGATGGAAAAGGGACTGCGGTTTGCTATCCGCGAGGGCGGCCATACCGTCGGCGCCGGCTCCGTTACTGAGATCATTCAATAAGCGAGCGAAAATGCTTCATCAGAAAATAAGAATTCGATTGAAGGCTTACGATCACAGAGTGCTGGACCAATCGGCGGCTGACATTGTTTCGACCGCCAGGCGCTCCGGGGCACAGGTGGCAGGGCCGGTCCCGTTACCAACAGTGAAGAACAAGTATTGTGTCCTTCGTTCGCCTCACACGGACAAGAAATCACGCGAGCAATTTGAAATTCGGACACATAAGCGGCTGGTGGATATCCTGGAGCCGACCGCGCAAACAATCGATGCGCTGACGAAGCTGGATCTCCCTGCAGGAGTTGACATCGAGATCAAAGCATTTGGGAAGGAGCACACAAAGTAGTTGCAATGGAGGGCCGCGGAGCGACCCGTTTGCAACTGCGGTTGCTGTGAAGTCATTATGTTGAAGGCGATTCTGGGTAAGAAACTGGGCATGACGCAGATCTTCGCGGAAAACGGCGATGTCGTCCCTGTCACTGTTTTGAAGGCAGGTCCCTGCGTGGTGATCCAGCGTAAGACTGTGGCCAAAGACGGGTATGACGCGGCCCAAATCGGCTTGGTCGAGGTTCCTCCTCCCCGGCGCGTCACAAAGCCGCTCGAAGGTCATTTCAAGGGTGCCGGCGCGAACCCTGCGCGGTTTCTTCGAGAAGTGCGTCTGGACCAGGAATCTGGTGACATCAAGGTTGGCGATAAGGTCCTTGTGGATGCCTTTGCAGCAAACGACACCGTTGATGTTATTGGGACCTCCAAGGGCCGGGGTTTTGCGGGATTTCATAAACGGCATCATTTTGGCGGAGGCGGCGGCGCGCACGGCTCGATGTTCCATCGCGCCCCGGGGTCTATCGGATCCTCGTCGTATCCCTCGCGAGTTTTCAAGGGAATGCGGGCGGCCGGGCATATGGGCAATAGCCGCGTGACGGTGCGCAATTTGCGAGTGGTTCAGGTTTTGCCAGACGACAACGCGATATTGGTTGAAGGTGCTGTTCCCGGTCCCAATGGCGGTTATGTGATGGTGCGGAAAGCAAGGGCTCCGCATAAGTAAAATATTGGCAGGCAAAAGACGGAAAAGAGTCAGTCAGATGGCGACAGTAGAAGTCAAGAATCTTGAAGGGGAAAAAGTCAAGGACCTCGAACTTGCTGACGAGGTGTTTGCTTCAAAGCCCAACGGCAGCTTGCTGTGGGAGGCGACCAGGGCTTATCTGGCAAGCCAGCGCCGCGGAACGCACTCGACCAAGAGTCGGGGCGAGGTTGCCGGTGGCGGCAAGAAGCCCTGGCGGCAGAAGGGAACGGGTCGCGCCCGTTCGGGAAGTGTCCGGAGCTCTTTGTGGCGCCACGGGTCGATCGCCCATGGACCCAAGCCGCGCGACTATACGATCAAGCTTCCGAAGAAGATGTTGGAAGGTGCGTTGCGTTCGGCTCTGGCGGCGAAATTCCAGGAAAATAAGATGACGGTAGTGGACCAATTGAGCCTCGCGGAGTCAAAAACGAAGTCCTTTGTCGCCGTGCTGAATAAGCTCGATATCGGACCGAAGATTCTTGTTGTGAGTGACACGCGAGACCGGAACCTTGAGTTGTCTTCTCGAAATGTTGCAGGCTGTGATCTGATGCGTCATCATGACATCCACGCTTACGACATTCTGAGCCACGACCGGCTGCTGATTTCCGAAGGCGCACTGACGCGGTTACAGGAGGCGTTGCGATGAAGAAAAGCGGTCATTTGATCCTTCGCAAGCCGATCATTACTGAGAAGAGCGTTGACTTGAAAGACATGGCGAGGACCCTCTGTTTTGAGGTCGACCGGGACGCCAACAAAAGGGAAATTATGGCGGCCGTCGAAGAGATGTTCGTCGAGTTGCGCGACAAGATTGAGTCGGTCCATACGGCATCCTTCCGCGGGAAAGTTCGGCGACGGGGCTGGACCAGCGGGCGGCGCCCCGATTGGAAGAAAGCCTACGTCAAGCTGAAGCCGGGAACCAGGGTTCCTGAATACGCGGAGACCGTCTAGCAAGTTGCTTTTGGAGTGAACGGACGATTATGGGAATTAAAACCTACAGACCGTACACGGAAACACGAAGATACCAGACCGGGTCGAGCTTTGAAGAGCTGACGACTTCGAAGCCCCATAAGCCGCTACTCGAACCGAAGGGTCGTATTTCAGGTCGTAACAACCGGGGAAGAATCACGATTTGGCACAGGGGCGGCGGACATAAACGCCACTACCGCTCTATCGACTTCAAGCGTGACAAGGTTGGAATTTCGGCCCGGGTGGCGACGATCGAGTACGACCCCAACCGGTCGGCGTTCATTTCGCTCCTGCACTATGCCGATGGCGAGAAACGCTATATTCTCTATCCGCAGGGGCTGAAGGTCGGCGACCAGGTTATTGCCGGCCCTGAGGCCGACATCGTAGTTGGCAATTCGCTGCCGTTGAAGAATATCCCGCTCGGAACAACAGTTCACAACCTTGAGCTTCGGCCCGGGAAGGGTGGGCAGTTGGTCAGGAGCGCGGGTGGTAGCGCGCAGGTTTTGGCGAAGGAAGGCGACTACGCCCAGGTGCGGCTCCCTTCGGGTGAAGTGCGGCGTTTGCACGTGGACTGCGTGGCTACGGTTGGCCAGGTGGGGAACCTGGACCACGAAAATATCACGCTCGGCAAGGCGGGTCGGAAGCGCTGGCAGGGAATCCGTCCAACGGTCCGTGGTGCGGCAATGAACCCTGTTGACCATCCACTGGGCGGAGGAGAAGGCAAGACGTCTGGTGGCCGAAACCCGGTTACCCCCTGGGGAAAACCCACGCGGGGATACAAGACACGGCAGAACAAGCTGACCGATCGCTTTATTGTCAGGCGACGCCAGAAGAAATAGGGAGGAAAGATTGTCGAGATCGCTTAAGAAAGGGCCGTTTGTGGATGACCACCTGGTCAAGAAGATCGAATTGCTCAATCGGCGGTTCGAGAAGAAGGTGGTCAAAACCTGGTCACGACGTTCGACGATCATTCCTGAGATGGTCGGACACACGATTGCTGTTCATAACGGGAGAAAGTTCATTCCTGTCTATGTTACGGAGAACATGGTGGGCCATAAGCTTGGGGAATTCGCTCCCACGCGAACGTTTAAAGGCCACAGCGTGAAAGTTGCCTCTGAGCGCACGGCAAGCTCTGGTCCGAGGTAAACAGCTTGAAGCAAGAATCGAAGGTTTGGAACTGACCATGGAAGCGAGAGCGACAAGTAAGTACTTGCGGGTTTCGCCGCAGAAAGCCAGACTGGTTGTTGATCTGGTTCGCGGCCAGAACGTTAATGCAGCGCTGGACACGTTGCGCTTTACGAAGAAGCGGATAGCGCAGGAAGTCCTGAAGATTCTGCAGTGTGCGATTGCCAACGCCGAGCAGAAGTCTGACTCTGTTGACGTTGATGAACTGATCGTTTCAAAGGCTTACGTGAATGAAGGGCCGCGTATGAAGCGGATTCGGCCGGCCCCGATGGGCCGCGCTTATCGGTACCAGCGTCGCATGAGCCATATTACGCTGGTGGTCGAAGCGCCGGAATCAAAGGAATAGCGGCTCGGAGCGTGTTGCCGCGTTTTCCGGTATGAGCACGCGTTTCTTCAATTGAGGTGGAACGTCCCGGGAATAAGCTGAAGATCACGATCCGCACGGCGCGGCCCGGCATCATCATCGGACGAAAAGGGTCCGAAATCGACCGATTGCGGCACGAGGTCCAGAGACGCACGGGTCGGGAAGTTCTTCCGATCAACATCCAGGAAGTCCATCGGCCTGAACTGAATGCACAGCTTGTTGCCGAGTCGATCGCATTGCAGTTGGAAAAGCGCGTGGCCTTCCGCCGGGCGATGAGAAAAGCTGTGGATTCGGCTTTACGCTTCGGTTGCAAGGGTATCAAGGTCCGGGTTGGAGGACGGCTGAACGGTGCGGAAATTGCCCGAACCGAATGGTATCTTCAGGGACGTCTTCCCCTTCACACTATCCGCGCGGACATCGATTACGGATTGGCGGAAGCAATGACGACATACGGAGTCATCGGTGTGAAGTGCTGGATTTACAACGGGGAGATCCTCGAGCAGAAGCGGCGGCCAACCGGAAGGTTGGGGGAGGCTGTGACCCCTGCTTCCCCGGCTGCTTGAAGTGATTGGCGGCTGGCTGAATTTGTGCAAGCGTAAACAGGATTGAAGGTGAATGATTCATGTTAATGCCGAGTAAGGTGAAATTCCGGAAGCAACAACGTGGCCGGATGCATGGCAAAGCGTGGCGCGGGTCGAAGATTTCTTTCGGCGATTACGGGCTGAAGGTTCTTGAGGCCGGCTGGATAACCGACCGTCAGATTGAAGCCAGCCGCGTAGCGATCATGCGTTTCGTGAAGCGCGGCGGCAAGCTGTGGATTCGGGTTTTCCCGGATAAGCCCGTCACCAAGAAACCGGCAGAAACCCGTATGGGCAAGGGAAAGGGCGCGCCTGAGTTCTGGGTGGCCGTCGTGAAGCCGGGCAGAATCTTGTTTGAGATGGAAGGCGTGACGGAGGCGGAGGCAAGACAAGCCTTCAAGCTTGCGGGTGATAAGTTGTCCCTGCCAACCCGGTTTGTCACAAGGCTGGAAGCGTCACGTTGATTGAGGAGCGCAGCGCGTGAAACTCGAAAAGGACAAGAAATGGAAATGGCCCGCAGAAAACATGCGGGAATGGACGGATGAGGATCTCGAATCCAACAGGGTCCAGTTCAGCCAGCAGCTTCTGCGACTGCGGTTTCAGCTTGTAAGCGGCCAGGGGGACGTTCTCCCAGTTATGCGCCAGCTTCGGAAAGGGATTGCTCGGGTACGAACGGTACAGCGGGAACGCGAGTTGAAGTTGAGCGTTCAGAAGGAAGATTGAAACTAGGTGGCCCGCGCGGGCATAGAGGCAAAGGCAATCGGTGATGCTGAAAAAGAGGCGACAGCAAAAAATCGGGATGGTCAGCAGCAACAAAATGCAGAAGACCATTGTGGTGACAGTGGATCGAAGGATTATGCATCCTCTGTACAAGAAGGTCACCCGGAAATCGAAGAGGTTCCTGGTGCACGACGAGAGCGGCGCCTGCCAGCCCGGCGATATGGTGCGGATTGAGGAAACCCGCCCGCTGAGCCGGCGGAAGCGCTGGCGAGTGGTGCAGGTTATTTCCAAGGCTGTTCAGGTCGGCGCCGGCACGGAGGAAAACGCATGATAGGAATGCGTACGATTTTGAAGGTGGCTGACAATTCCGGCGCGCGGAAGCTTTCCTGCATTCTGCCCCTGGGCGGCAGCGTGGGTTTGCAGGCCGGATTGGGAGACGTGATCACGGCGTCGGTGAAAGAGGCTGCGCCCGAGAGCCCCGTCCCCAAGGGCAAAGTTGTGAAAGCGGTCGTTGTCCGAATGCGGAAAGAGCACCGGCGGCGGGATGGCAGTTACATCCGGTTTGACGAAAATGCCGCGGTGCTGATCAATGATGCGGGAGAGCCGGTCGGAACGCGCGTCTTTGGTCCCGTAGCGCGTGAACTCCGTGAGAAAAAGTACCTGAAAATTGTTTCGCTTGCTCCGGAGGTGCTTTGATGCGGGCGGTGCGGGATATCCGGAAGAATGATGAAGTCCAGGTTATTGCCGGACGCGACAAAGGCAAGACAGGGCGAGTGCTGAGCGTGTTGCCGCGAAAGCGCCAGGTCTTTGTGGAGCACGCCAACATGATCAAGCGTCATACGCGGCCCAATCCTGCCAAGCAGATTCGAGGCGGGATCCTGGAAAAAGAAGGGCCGATTGACGTATCGAACGTGGCTCTGGTTTGCAGCGAGTGTGGCCCGACGCGCGTCCGCCATCAACGCATGGCGGGTGGCGAGAAGGGCAAGAAGGTCCGTCAGTGCACCAAATGCGGGAAGGTGTTCGAGAGTTAAAGACCGAGGAAGATGAAGAAAACATGGCGGCGCGATTAAAAGAAAAATACCAGTCGGAAGTGCTTCCGGCGCTGATTGAAGAGTTCAAGTATCCGAACCGCATGGCGGCGCCGCGATTGCGCAAAATTGTTGTGAATATGGGCTTGGGTGAGGCCACTCAAAATGTTAAGGTGCTCGATGCTGCCACACGCGAGCTGGGCCAGGTGTCCGGGCAGAAGCCGGTAGTGACTCGGGCAAGAAAATCCATTGCGAATTTCAAGCTGCGCAAGAATATGCCGATCGGAACGATGGTGACATTGCGGGGAGACCGCATGTATGAGTTCTTTGATCGGCTCGTCAATGTTGCGCTGCCGCGCGTTCGTGATTTCCGCGGCCTTTCGACGAAGTCGTTCGATGGTCGGGGAAGTTACACCCTGGGACTCCGAGATCAGCTTGTATTTCCTGAGGTGGAGTACGGCAAGATCGAAAAAGTCAAGGGTATGAACATCTCGATCGTGACGGATGCCCGAACTGATGCGGAGGCGCTCGCACTTTTGCGGCATCTCGGAATGCCGTTCCGCTCCGAGGTTCAGCGGCGCCGTGCTGTTCAAGAAGATTCAAGTGAGCAGGCAGGAGGATAAACAAGTGGCTCGATTATGCCAGATGGCAAAGCTAGTTCGAAAGCCGAAATATAAGATTCGCCACAGGAATCGATGCCGCATTTGCGGCCGGCCGCGAGGTTATTTGCGAAAATTCGAGATGTGCCGGCTCTGCTTCCGCAAGCTCGCGCTGCAGGGGGATATTCCGGGCGTAGTAAAGTCAAGTTGGTAGTTGGGTAAACGATCGCAGCAGAAACTGTCGAGGCTGCGACGAGATTTGTGAATCGGGAGCTTTATGGCT
Organism: Acidobacteriota bacterium; assembly: GCA_037379595.1. Classification (GTDB taxonomy): domain Bacteria; phylum Acidobacteriota; class Terriglobia; order UBA7540; family UBA7540; genus SCRD01. The sequence continues at coordinate 6,897 of JARRJI010000002.1, forward strand.
GTAGTTTCAGATCCGATCGCTGATATGCTGACGCGAATTCGCAACGGGCTTCGCGCGCGGCACCAGCGCGTCGATATACCATCCTCAAAATTGAAGGTCGAGATTGCCCGCGTCCTGAAGGAAGAGGGCTACATCAGCAACTATAAGGTCTCGGAAGAAAAGAAGAAGCAGACCCTGCGTGTCTTCCTCCGTTACGGAACGGACGGCGCTGGAGTGATTTCCAGGCTCGATCGGGTCTCCAAACCCGGTCGCCGCGTTTACGTCGGAGCCGGTAAGGTGCCCAGGGTTCTGGGCGGATTGGGTGTGAACATTCTGACAACGCCCCAGGGCGTCATGACGGGCAAGTCTGCTCGCCGGGCAAAGGTGGGCGGAGAGATTCTCTGCAACGTAGAGTAGGCCCGAACTTCGGGCAAGGCTGAGTGTTATGTCAAGAATTGGTGGAAAGCCGATCGAGATTCCCTCGGGTGTGACCGTTCAAGCGGAAGCATCCGCTGTGACGGTCAAGGGACCGAAGGGAACTCTCCAGGTTCCGCTTCCTCGTGGAATTCGGCTTGAAAAGCAGGACGGGACATTTCTGGCCCAGATGGAGAACGAAGAGCAGGTCGCGCTGCGCGGACTGGTCCGGGCTGAAGTTGCGAACGCCATCGAGGGCGTGAGCAAAGGCTTTGAAAAGCACCTGGATATTGTCGGGATCGGGTACCGTGCTGAGGTTAAGGGGAAGTCATTGGTTCTCGCTCTCGGTTACTCGCATCCGGTCGAGTTCCCGATACCAGAAGGCCTTTCAGTCGCTGTCGAGAAGCAGACACATCTGGTTGTCAAGGGAATTGATATTCGCCTGGTGGGGCAGACCGCGGCCAAGATCCGCAGCCTGCGTCCGCCTGATCCTTACAAGAACAAAGGTATCCGGTATACAGGCGAGAGGTTGAAGAAGAAGGTGGGCAAGGCCGCTGCAGGCGCAGCCCGGGCCTAGGCTTCAGGAAGGAATAACAGACGGCATGTTGACGCAAGTTTCGAAGAACGTTCGCCGCCGAAGAATTCACGGGCGGACCCGGCGCCGGATACGTGGTATCGTGTCTGCGCCAAGGCTGAACGTGTTTCGATCGCTCAAGCACATCTATGCTCAGGTTGTTGACGACGTTCGAGGTTGCACGCTGGTATCTGCCTCCTCTTGCGACTCGGAAATCCGCAAGGTGCTTAAGAGCGGGGGTAATATCGCGGCGGCAAAGGTGGTTGGGAAAGCGCTGGCGGAACGCGCCAAGGCTGCCGGAATTTCCCGGGTCATTTTTGATCGCGGGGGTTACACCTATCACGGGCGTGTAAAAGCTCTGGCCGACGAGGCAAGGAAGAACGGCCTGACGTTTTAGCGCGAAGGAGAGCGTAATTTGGCTGTTGGGATTGACCCAAGTACGTTGCAACTGAAGGACACTGTGGTGTCCATCAATCGTGTTACCAAGGTTGTGAAAGGCGGGAAGAACCTCAGCTTTTCGGCTCTGGTAGTTGTCGGCGACGGGAATGGCTATGTTGGCTTCGGCACGGGCAAGGCTCGGGAAGTGCCGATGGCAATCCGCAAAGGAATCGAACTGGCCAAAAAGTCGTTGCACAAAATCAACATCAATGAGACTACGATTCCGCACACCGTCGTGGGCCATTATGGAGCCGGCAGGGTTTTGCTGAAGCCAGCTCCAGCAGGCACAGGCGTGATTGCAGGCGGCCCTGTCCGCGCCGTAGTTCAGGCCGCCGGAATCCAGAATGTGCTGACCAAGTCTCTGGGCACGACAAACCCGCACAATGTCGTCAAGGCCACGATGGAGGCTCTTCTTGGCCTGCGAAGCAGCGCAGACGTGGCTGCACTGCGTGGGAAGCCGGAGGAAGAAATTTAGGGAGGCTGGAACATCGTGGCAGAGAAAACCGGCAAAGTCTATGTTAAGTGGGTGCGGAGCGGGATCGGTTTCCCGCGCCGTCAGAAAGACATGGTCAGGAGCCTGGGCTTGCGGCGCCTGAATCAGGTGGTTGAGCGGCCCGACACCGTTCACATTCGCGGCCTGGTTGCGAGTGTACCGCACCTGGTTGCGATCGTCGATCCGCCAACGAGCCCCGCGTGGGCCAGTTTGCCAGAATACAGAATAGTGGAAGCGAAGCCCAAGAGCGTAGCGACTGCGAAAAAGGCTCGCAAAGAGGCTCCGCCAAAGGCAACTGCTGTGGCTGAAGGCGTGGCACCGGCACCAGCGGCACCGCAGAAAGAAGCTGCGCCGGCTGAAGGAGTGGCCGTTTCTGCGCCGAAGAAAACTCGGGCGAAGAAAGCTCGAGCTACGGAGGCTGCCAAAAAAGAAGCCCCAGCGGATTCCGAAAAGGCAAAGCGACGGCGCAAAGCACCGGAGTCGAAACCAAAGGCGGCAGAGAAATCCAAGTCGAAGAAAGGTAAGAAGTAGCCGTTATGGCCTTACATATTGGAACGCTTCGGCCTCCGAGTGGCGCTCACAAGCGCCCCAAACGGGTGGGCCAGGGCATGGGCTCAGGGCACGGGAAAACAGCGACACGCGGAAGTAAAGGGCAGCGTTCGCGTTCCGGCATGAGGATGCGCCCTGGATTTGAAGGCGGCCAGATGCCCTTGCACCGTCGTCTGCCGAAGCGAGGTTTCACCAACATTTTTAAGAAGCAGTTCGCCATTATAAATCTTGGGGATCTGGAGGGTTTCGACCCCAAGGAAAAGGTGACGCCGGAGTTGTTGGTGCGGCGCGGGTTGGTAGGCCGCTTGCGCGACGGTCTTAAAGTTCTGGGAGGCGGCGAGCTGAGTGTCCCACTTCAAATCGCAGCTCACCATTTTTCCAAGTCGGCTGAGGAGAAGATTCGGAAGGCCGGCGGAAAGGCTGAGGTCATCTCCGCATGATGGAGAGTCTCAAAAGTCTCACTGAGATTCCGGATCTGCGGAAACGCATCCTGTTTACCCTGTTGATGCTGGCTGTGTATCGGCTGGGATCGTTTGTCCCAACTCCCGGTATCAACGCGGAAGTGTTCCAAAGGATCTTCAGCCAATTGGGAGGGACGCTCTTTGGCCTCCTTTCCATGTTCTCGGGCGGCAGCCTGAATCGCCTGACGGTTTTTGCCCTCGGCATCATGCCGTATATTACGGCATCCATCATTCTTCAGTTGCTTGGCGTAGTCTCACCTACCCTCGAGAAACTTCAAAAAGAAGGCGAACTCGGCCGCAAAAAGATCACCGAATACACGCGCTGGATGACCGTAGGCTTGAGCGCCTTTCAGGCATTCAGCATCGCTGTTGCCTTGCAGAAGGAGACCACTGCCAATATGCCGCTGGTGACCCACCCGGGCATCGGCTTTACACTGAGCACCGTCCTGACACTGACCACCGGCGCGGTCTTCGTGATGTGGCTGGGCGAGCAAATCACCGCCCGGGGCATCGGAAACGGCATGTCCCTGCTGATTTTTGCCGGTATCGTCGTTGGACTTCCCAGCGCTATCGGGAACCTCTATCAGAACGTTTTTGTCACGCGTGTCTGGAGCTTTCCGATTGTCTTCGTGCTGCTGGCGTTCATGTTGGTCGTTGTCGGATTCATCGTCTTCGTCGAGCGCGGTGAGCGGCGCATTCCGATTCAGTATGCCAAGCGGATTGTGGGGCGCAAGGTTCTGGGTGGAGTTTCAACGCACCTTCCCTTGAAGGTCAACAGCGGCGGCGTGATGCCGATCATCTTCGCGGTTTCGATCCTGACCTTCCCACAAACGATCGCACTTTTTTCCGGGACACAAGGAACTCTTGGCAAGGCGCTTACGTGGTTCAAGACAGCATTCGGTTGGGGTGAACCCCTTTACACATTAACTTACGTCATTCTTATTATCTTCTTCGCGCATTTCTATCTTTCGATTATTTATAACCCGGACGAAGTTGCAGACAACGTTCGAAAACAGGGAGGATTCATTCCGGGGATCCGTCCCGGCAAGCGGACGGCGGACCACCTGGATGACGTCCTGACGAAAATCACCTGGGTTGGCGGGCTGTATTTGGCTCTTATTGCGCTGATTCCAGAGGTCATGCTCGCCGGCATGCGGCTGAACCACCTGCCGACATGGATGGGAGGCGCATGGTTCGATTCTCATCTGCCCGGCTGGATTCTGCACGGTCTGAATATTAATTTCTATTTTGGAGGCACTTCGCTGCTGATCGTGGTGGGGGTTGCTATGGACACGATCCAGCAGGTCGAAGCCAGGTTTTCTGAGGAAAGGGCGAGTTCGGGGGCGGCGCGCCGCTTCGTGAGTGTTGAGCACGAGAAGAAGACGAGCGATGTCGCAGATACTTGTTTTCCTGGGACCCCCCGGAGCTGGCAAGGGAACCCAAGCGAGGGTGGTTGCAAAGGAACTGGGTATTCCGCATATCTCGACGGGAGATATTCTTCGCGAGGCTGTGCGGGAAAAAACTAGCCTCGGCTTGGCTGCAAAGGCTAAGATGGATAAAGGAGAGCTGGTTCCTGACGACGTGATTTGCGGGATTGTGGAAGAAAGGCTGAGCAGGCCCGATTGCGCTGGTGGCGCTATTCTGGATGGTTTTCCGCGAACCACTGCTCAGGCAGAATTCCTTGAAGGTATTCTCCGAAGATCAGGGCGGGGCGAGCCCCTGGTTCTGAATATCGATGTTGCAACAGAATCGATAATCAGAAGGCTGAGGGGCCGAAGAACATGCTCTGTCTGCGGCGAAATCTACAATATCTATTTGAGCCCGCCGCGTCAGGACGGCATCTGTGACAAAGACGGAGGCAGGCTCGTCCAGCGAGCGGACGATAACGAAGAGACGATCAGGACGCGCTTGAAGGCATACGAAGAGGACACTTTGCCGCTGATCGACTTCTATAAGCGCAGAAACGTGTTGCAACAGGTAGACGGGAGCGGTGAGCCCGAGGCCATCACGGAGAGACTGCTGAGCTTTGTGAAAACCCATGATTATTTGTAAGTCGGCTGCGGAAATTGAAAAGCTGCGCCGGAGCGGCCAACTGGTCAGAAAGATTCTGGAAGAAACGCGGGAAGAGGCGCGACCGGGCATCACGACACTGGATCTGGAGAAGTTTGTTGAGAGGCGGTTGTCTGAAGCCGGGGCAAAGCCGGCGTTCAAGGGTTATCGAGGATACCCTTGCTGCCTCTGCGCTTCTGTGAACGACCAGATTGTCCATGGCATTCCTTCGAACCGCCGGTTGAACGAAGGCGACATTGTGAGCTTGGATCTGGGTGTGATCATTGATGGCTATTACGGTGATGCCGCACTGACAGTTCCGGTCGGACCGATATCAGATTCGCTCCAAAGACTTCTTCGGGTAACGGAGGAATCGCTCCAATTGGCGATTGAAAAAGTACGGGTGGGGAATCGGCTGGGTGATGTTTCAGCAGTCGTGGAACACCACGTCGTCAGCCACGGTTTCTCGGTTGTTCGTGAGTTTGTGGGCCACGGGATTGGGCGCCAGCTTCACGAGGAACCGCAGATCCCGAATTTCGGGCAACCCGGGTATGGTCCCCCGCTGAAGGAAGGCATGGTTTTGGCGATTGAGCCCATGGTCAACGTGGGTGGACCCGGGTTGAGGATCCTGGATGACAACTGGACAGCGGTTACGGCCGATGGTGCTTGTTCGGCACATTTCGAGCATATGGTCGCTGTCACTCAAAACGGGCCGGATGTCTTGACGCGGCTTGGTTCCAATGGCGCAGCGGACCGTGAACTCTGATCGGCTGCAGAAAAGCTCTTATGGCTAAAGAAGAAGCGATTGAGGTGATGGCGACGGTGGTTGAATCACTCCCGAACGCGATGTTTCGCGTGGAGCTTGAAAATAAGCACAGGGTTCTAGCTCACATTTCGGGGAAGATGAGGAAGAACTTTATCAGAATCCTTCCGGGTGACAGAGTTCTCGTTGAGCTTTCGCCGTACGATTTGACGCGTGGCCGGATTGTCTACCGCTATAAGTAGTGACGGTAGCTCTGCCCGTTCCGGGAGTCTCGGGACTTGCGGGTTCGGCGCGAGGTCGTAATTCGGCAATAACTTTAGAAGTCGTTGTGGCAGAAGAAGAGGACAAAGATGAAAGTACGTTCTTCGGTAAGAAAAATTTGCGCGAAGTGTAAGCTTGTGAGGCGCGGCAGAGTCTTGCGGGTGATCTGCGTAAACCCCAAGCACAAACAGCGGCAGGGCTAGGTTGTCTGCGGAAGGAAGATTGAACCCGGCGGTTGAGCTTCCGGTTTTCGGATAGAACCGGCGGGTTCCAGGGAGTTGGAGGTTTTCTATGGCACGGATAGCAGGGGTCGATTTGCCGATCCGAAAGCGGGTCGAAATCGGTCTCACCTATATTTACGGCATCGGGCGCGCAAGGTCGCTTTCAATTCTGACGCGCGCGTCCATCGACCCGAATAAGAAGGTGAAGGATCTGACCGAAGAGGAAGTGACTCGTATTCGGCAGATTCTTGAAGAAGAAGGCGGGGTCGAAGGCGACCTTCGGAAAGAGGTCGCCATGAATGTCCGGCGGCTGATTGAAATTGGATCCTATCGCGGCATGCGGCATCGCCGCAATCTGCCGGTGCGGGGACAGCGGACGCACACCAATGCCCGGACGCGCAAAGGCCCTCGCAGGGGCACGATTGCCAATAAGAGGAAAGCGACGGCAAAGACTTAGCTTGCCGGCAGCAGAATGGCCTCGGTGTTGAATACGCCGGTGGCAGAAGGATTCTTGACGGAGGAATATGGCGAAGGCAGCGGGTAAAGCAGGTAAGAAGAAGAGTTTTAAGAAGAGGGACAGGCGTATTGTTCCCCACGGGGTGGCGCATATCCGGGCCACCTTCAACAACACAATGGTGTGCATTTCGGATCCTGACCGTGAATCGGCCATCCGTGCGCTCGCGGCGGCAGGGCTGGAGGTCCGTGAACTCAAGGATGTTACTCCGATTCCGCACAACGGCTGCCGTCCGCCAAAACGACGTCGAGTGTAAACCTTATTCGCTGTCGCACCAGGTTTCGAGAAGCGGCGAGCGGGGACCGATTGGGCCGAAGGAGTGAGCCGCCGCATCAGTTCAGGATTGGAAGTCAGAGGAGGTTTGTTTGGCAAGATACCGCGAAGCAGTATGTCGGCTGTGCCGCAGGGAAGGACAGAAGCTCTTTTTGAAGGGCCAGCGCTGTCTGACCGACAAGTGCGCCATCGAGAAGAGGAATTTTCCTCCGGGAGAGCACGGAAAAGCACGGCGTCCCAAACCCCAGGGCGATGGTATTCAGCTCCGGGAAAAGCAGAAGGTCCGGCGGCTCTATCAGGTTCTTGAGAACCAGTTCCGCAACTATTTTGAGAAGGCTGCAAGCCGAAAAGGCGTTACCGGCGAGATGTTGTTGCTGATGCTCGAACAACGGCTGGACAACACCGTGTACAGGCTTGGCTTGGCTACTTCTCGCGCGGAAGCCCGTCAGCTGGTCAGGCATGGACATATCGAGATCTCCGGGAAGAAGGTCAATATCCCTTCGTTTCACGTGGTTCCTGGCCAGGAGATTGCCGTGCGGGAAAAGAGCCGCAACCTTCAATCGATTCAGAGATCGCTCGATCTGTCCGGAAACCGTGGCGTTCCGCCGTGGTTGTCGTTCAACCGTGACAGCCTGAAGGCACAGGTGGTTTCGATCCCGAAACGGGAAGACGTGAACTTCCCCATTCAGGAACAGATGATCGTCGAGCTCTATTCGAAATAGTTTTATTATCCAAGATGATTTGGCTGGAGGTCGCGTTGTCGGCTCCAGGGAGGTGAAGAGAATATGCTTTGGAAAGGTTTTCAAAAGCCCAAGCGGCTGGTTTGCAATACAAGTACGCTGACCGATAAGTATGGTCAGTTCACCGCACAGCCTTTTGAGCGCGGGTTTGGAACAACGATCGGCAACGCATTGCGCCGGGTTCTTCTCTCCTCGATCGAAGGAGCGGCTATTACCGCGGTCAAAATCGAAGGGGTCATGCACGAGTTTTCCTCCATCCCGGGTGTGGTGGAAGACGCGACGGATATTATCCTCAGCCTCAAGCAAATCCCGTTGAAGATGAATGTTGAGGGACCCAAAACGCTCACTCTGGAGGTTGATACGCCTGGCGAAATCACCTCCCGCATGATCCAAGAGGATGCGGACATCGAAATCCTGGACAAGGACGCCTACATCGCCACGGTGAGCGAAGGCGGCAGCTTGCGCATTGAGATGCGTGTGAAGAACGGGCGCGGTTACGTTTCGGCCGAGAAGAATTTTGACGAAGATCTTCCCATCGGCTATATCCCGGTAGATTCTGTGCATTCTCCGCTCCGCAAGGTGAACTACAGCGTGGAAGCCGCCCGGCTGGGGCAGATGACGGACTTTGACAAGCTTACGCTCGACGTTTGGACCAATGGTGCTGTCACTCCGCAGGACTCGATTGGCCTGGCCGCGAAACTCCTCAAAGACCACATGAATATCTTCATCAACTTTGAAGAGGCCACGATCTCTGAAGAGGTTGCCGAGGAGAAACCCGCGACGGTTTATAACGAAAATCTTGATCGTTCTGTTGAGGAGCTGGAACTATCCGTCCGCTCCTACAACTGCCTGAAAAACGCCAATATTTCCACCATTCGGGAACTGGTTCAGAAGTCCGAGCAGGAAATGCTGAAGACCAAGAACTTCGGCCGGAAGTCCTTGAATGAGATTAAAGAAATTCTGCAGGCAATGGGTCTGAGCCTGGGCATGAAGTTTGATGAGCGGGGCAATCCCCTCCCCGTGACCAGCCAGCCGGTCTCAGAGCAACCATCCTGGGGGCAGGAAAGCTAAAAATGCGTCATCGTAATTTCGGAAGAAAACTTGGCAGGAATACGGAACACCGGCGTGCTCTGTTGCGGAATCTTGTGACGTCACTGATCATCGAAGAGCGGATTGAGACAACTCTCCCTAAAGCCAAAGAAGCACGTGTGGCTGCGGAGCAGATGATTACGCTGGGGAAGCGAGGCGATCTGCACGCGCGCCGGCTTGCGGCAAGTTACTGCCTGAACCCTGCGGCTGTAAAGAAGCTCTTTGACGACATTGCAAAGCGTTTTGAGTCGCGTAACGGCGGCTATACCCGCATCGTGCAAACCGGATGGCGGCGCGGGGATGGCGCAGACACTGCCGTTCTTGAACTGATTGGAACTGAGGTTCTGCAGCAGCGCGCTGAACTCCGCGCAAAGCGGGCCGAGCGCCGCAAGAAGGCTGCCGAAGAAGCTGCCGCCCAGGAGCAGGCGCTTCCACCCGAACCGGAAGAAAAAGAGTAGTTCACCGCAGACCTATCGAACAGGCTGTGCAACAGGGTCCTCCCTCTTGATGGACCGGCGCTGGTTTGCACAGCCTGTTTCAATTCTGGCCCACTTCAACGCGCACCTCGTCCCACCTCGCCGACAATTTCCGTATGCCCCATCCTCGTCGAGTTTGGGCGTCACCTCTCCTGTGTTAAGATTTCGTTACAAAATAGTTCTCCGGCGCTTTATTGTGAGATAATGCGCACGCTTCTTATCTTCTGAGGAGTGTGCCGAATGAAACTGCGATTCCTGTTCGTTGCCCTGGCAATCCTTGTTGTCATCATCGTGGTCTTTCAGCTGGCAAGAAGACCGGAGAAAGCCAAGCGTCGCTCCATTAACCTTCCGTCCAGCAAGATGCTGACCCTTCCCGCTCCTGGCCATCCGCAACCTACAAACAGTTTCCCCACTACGGGCGCCTTGAGTCCGGACGGCCGGTATTTGGCCGTCCTGAACAATGGCTATGGCACGGAGCAGTCCGATTACCAGCAGTCGATCGCTATTCTCGATATTGCTACGCACAAGGTCGCAGACTTCCCAGACGCCCGCCTGGGCCAGCACGCGCGGCAAACGTACTACCTGGGATTAAGTTTCAGCAACGACGGGACCAAGCTTTACGCATCCATTGCCTCGCTGACGGATCCTATGGGCGGCAGGCCGTCTGACACCGGAAATGGCATTGCAGTCTACGCATTCCACCAGGGGAAGCTCACTCCGGAGAGGTTCATAAAGGTTCCGCCGGCCCCGCTCGCCCGCGGAAAGCAGTCGATTGCTGGAGCGGACAGGGTGCCGAAAGGAATGACAGTTCCTTATCCGGCGGGCCTGGCTGTCCTTTCCGGCGGCGGTGGCGAGAAATTGCTTGTGGCAGAAAATCTGGCCGACGACGCCATCGTTCTTGACGCAGAGAGCGGCAAGGTCCTCAAGAGGTTTCCTCTGAGCACGGCCCGAGTTGTGCCTGCCGCCTTCCCGTACGGCGTGGTTGCGACGCGTGATGGAAAGACCGGGTTTTGCTCGCTGTGGAATGCTTCGGCCATCGCGCAATTGGACCTGGAGACCGGCCGGGTCGTTCGCCGCATTCCGCTTCTCACTCCGGAATCTCCTGTTGCTCCCGGCTCGCATCCGACCGCGATGCTGCTGAGCCCGGACCAGAAATATCTCTATGTTGCACTCACGAACAGCGACCGGGTGGCCGTGGTTGACGTCGAGAAAGGTGAGATGGTCGGTCTCCTGTCCACGGAATTGCCTGAACAGCAGTATGGTGGCAGTACGCCAGACGCTCTCGCGCAGAGTGCAGATGGCAAGCGGCTGTTTGTCGCGGACGCTTCTGCCGATGCCGTGGCTGTCTTTGACATGAGTGGCCTGGAAACCCATCCACCCAGTGTCGCCGCGCCTCAGAAGCCCCTGGGATTCATTCCCACCGAGTGGTATCCAACCGCGCTGGCAGTCAAAAGCGGCGATCTGATGATTGTCACGGGTAAAGGAGAAGGAACGGGACCGAACGCCGGCCCGCTGGTGAAGTCGCACGGCAGAGGAGAAAGAAAGTATCCTTACATCGCCACTCTGATTCATGGCTCCGTTGCCGTGGTCAGCATCAGCGACATAGAAAGCCGTCTTCCCGAACTCACGCACGAAGTCGAGCTCAGCAACCTGATGCTGGCAAAGCCTAAAGAAAAGGTTCTGTTCAAGGGCCGCAAGAGTCCGATTCACCATGTTATCTACATCATCAAGGAAAACCGCACTTACGACCAGATCTTCGGAGACCTGAAGCCCGCGAACGGTGATCCTGCCTTGTGCATGTACGGGAAGGACATTACACCGAATGAACACGAACTCGCAAAGCAGTTCGGAATTATGGACAATTTCTACTGCAGTGGCGAGGTTTCGGGCGACGGGCATGTCTGGTCCACGGCGGCCATTACCAGCGACTACAACGAGAAGACGTGGGAGATTGGCTACCGAGGCAGCGAGCGGACCTACGATTTTGAAGGCGAAGTCTTGAATCATAATCCGCTTGCTGAGAACATCCCGGACGTTGACGATCCTGGCACCGGCTATATCTGGGCGGACGTGGCACGCCACGGGCTGGCACATCGCAACTATGGCGAATTTGTCGCAACGCATTGGTGTGACAGGGGCGGTACAGGTGCTTCGCCCAAGTCCGGCACTCCACTTGCCTCGCGAGGTGCGTGTCGAGAAATGGCCGTTCGCAAAGGCCGGCCTCTGCCTGCAAACGTCGGTGACCCTCGCGGTTCCGCAAGCCCCTGGCCGTGGCCTGTCCCGATGATTGCGTTTGACGAGGCGACCAAGCCCGAATTGCAGGGACATTTTGACCCGAAATATGCCGACTTCCGGCTTGATTACCCCGACCAACTGCGCGTGGACGAATTCCTGAATGAGTTCAACGATTTTGTAAAGGCGCGGAAGACGGGCTACGGGGAGCGCCTCCCGCAATTCATCATCCTGCGATTGCCGAATGATCATACCGCAGGCACCCGGCCCGGGATGCCGACCCCTTCAGCATCCGTTGCAGACAATGACCTGGCGGTTGGCCGCGTCGTTGATGCTGTTTCTCACAGCCCCTATTGGAACGACACCGCCATCATGATTCTGGAAGACGACGCTCAGGATGGCCCCGACCATGTTGATGCTCACCGCAGCACAGCGCTTGTTGTCAGCAAGTATTCTCCTGGTTCGGCAAGCCATCCCTTTGTCGATCACGATTTCTACACAACGGTCAGCATGATTCGCACAATGGAGGAATTGCTGGGTCTGCCCCCCATGAATAACAACGACGCCCAGGCTCCGGTGATGGCCCGGAGGTTTTCGGGCCCGGGAGATCAGCCACCGTTCAGCGCAGATTATCAGAACGAGAAAGACGGCTTGATCTATCATATGAATTCGCCCGAGGCGCCGGGCGCAAGGGAATCTGCGCGAATGGACTTCGTTCACGCCGATCAGGCGAATGCCGCGGAACTCAACCGAATCCTCTGGCGAGAGCGCATGGGCAACATTCCCATGCCCAAACCGCGGCACATCCTTTTTCGGTAGCTTTCGCCTGCCACGTTCTGACGTTGAAGAAGCACGGAATTGATCCAAGAGCGAGAGGAGGAGTGAACTATGAGCAAACAAAGCAGACAGATTACACGCCGTAATTTTATCCAATCTTCCATCGCGGCCGCAGCAGCGGCCGGGGTGACTTTGGGTGCGCCGCCCCCGCAGTCTCAGCGCTGGACGGGCCGGCCAATCACGGTCGGCCTGATCGGCTGCGGCATCCGAGGGATCGAGCAGATGCAGAATCTGCTTGATGTGGGCGCCAAAGTCACCATCGTCTGTGACCTCTATGACGGGCATCTGCGCCGCGCCCAGGAGCTCCAGCCCAACACGCCGGTCACGCGTGACTATCGCGAGGTGCTCGGGAAGAAGGACATTGACGCTGTCATGATTGCCACTTCGGACCACTGGCACAGGCGGATCGCTGTCGAAGCGATGCAGGCAGGCAAGGATATCTATTGCGAAAAGCCAATGACCCATACCATTCCGGAGGCGCTCGAACTGGTTGAAGTGTCCCACGCCACGGGCCGGCTGGTGCAAGTCGGCAGCCAGTCCTTAAGCATGCAGTCCACACACAAAGCGAAGGAATGGCTTGACAGCGGCGATATCGGGACGGTTTATGCTATCCAGTGCCAAATCTACCGCCCGGGCCCCGTGGGCGCGTGGGAATACCCGATTCCACCCGATGCTTCGCCCAAGACAATTGACTGGGAGCGCTACCTTGGGGACGCGCCGAAGCGGCCGTTTGACGCGGCGCGATTTTTCCGGTTTCGTAACTGGTGGGACTATGGCACGGGGATTTCAGGCGATGAGTATGTCCACCTGCTGTCTCGCGTTCACTACCTGATGAACGTCCAGTACCCCGAGAGCGCGGTTGCCTACGGCGGGCTGTACAAGTGGAAGTCGGACCGTGACGTTCCAGACATCCATAACACACTTTACGACTATGGCAAGTTCCAGGTGGCGACACTCGCGAATCTTGTCTGCAACTATGATGGTGGCGAGATTGTCCGATTCTTTGGCGATCGTGGGACGATCGTGTTGACTGAAAGGTCCGCAACCTTATTGCCTTACGACCTGGAGTGGACCTACGGCTACCCGCTCGAAGCCTGGCCTCGCGATCTTAAGGACCAGTTCATCGCCCAGCACAAGAATGATCCACTGGCGGATATTGGTACGTACAACAAACAGCCCCATCGCCAGAAGAAATTCTTCAAGCAGACGCGCGAAGGGACGAAGGATCACATCTTGAATTTCTTCCAGGCGATTCAGTCCCGGCAGCAGCCGATCGAGGACGTGGATTTTGGCTGCGGCACTGCGGTCGCCTGCCACATGGCCAACATTTCCTACCGCGAAAAGCAGGGCGTTTACTGGGATGCTGACCATCACCTTCTGACCGGCGAGAAGGGCCATGTGAACGAGAATCTTGCATAGACTGGAAGAGGCTTCCCACTGTTGGGAAGCCTCTTGCCTTCCGGAAGATAAGAACTCTCTCGCTGGCTTGCCTTAATGACTGCTCGCCGTGGGAGTTTTCCCTTCCAGTTCATCAGCCAGCGGGCCGGCATCATAGACTTTGCGCAGCGCTTCGACGATTGCCGGGGTGGCCACCGCCACTGAGCGATTGTCTTTTCCGTTGTAGACAAAGTAGCCAACCAGGCTTTCAATGTTTCCGTCGAAGATCACGCCCACCAGCTCACCCTTGCGATTGATGACCGGTGATCCCGAGTTGCCACCGACAACATCACAGGAGGTTACAAAGTCCAGCGGAGTCTTCAGGTTGAGTTTGTCTTTCAATTTAAGCCAGCGTTCGGGCAGGTTGAAGGGTCCCTTCAGATCAAAGCTGTATGCACGATCGTAGAGGCCGTAGAACGTCGTGTGCGGTGGCGCCACCGTTCCGTTCATCGGGTACCCTTTAACCGTTCCATAAGCCAGGCGAAGGGTGAAAGTTGCATCGGGATAGGTGCTCTTGCCATAAACCGCAAAGCGCGCCTTCCCGATTTTCGCTCCCGCGCGCGTCAGGACGCTCTCAACTTTGTCTTCGTGCCATTTGATCATCGCAAGAATCTCCGGGTTCACCCTTCTTGCGAAAGCGACCAGCGGATCCTTGGAAGCAGCAACGGCTGCCTCGCCACCTTCGATCAGCGACTTCCGGAAAGCTGCGTCACCCATTTTGGTTCCCGCAAAAGCCTCACGCGCCGCTTCCTGTGGCGTTCGTCCCTGGAGTGCCGCACGCACGTAGGGATCGTCAGCGCCCAGTTCCTTGAGCGATTGCTCGAGGGAATTGGCCAGCAACGTCTGCTCCATGGGAAGATAGAATGGCGCCGGTGAGAAGATCCGGAATCGCAGGGAAGGGAGTTGAGCATCGTGGAACCCCGGCAACCTTTCGCCATCGGGTTTCTTCACCTGCTCGACGTACTGAACGATCGTCAGGGCCCGCGTGGCCAGCGGAGCCCTGAGGGTTGAACGGAACTCATAGGGCTTCAGGTTAGCTGCCATTTCTTTTTCAGCAGCGGCGATCTGGTTCCAGGCACTTCCGTATTCTTTCTGCCACTCGGGATTGGCGGCAATTCGGGCGCGGAATTCCTTTTCCTGTTTCTCTTTTTTGGCCAGCAGTTCTGGATTCTTTAACCCCATTTCCATGCCGGTATAGGCCTTGAGAGAGTTGTTGGTGAAGAAGATCCTGCTGGAAGCCTGACGAGCTTCCTCCGGTCCCCGGGCAGAATATCGCTCCAGTGTTGCCAGACGCTGGTTCAGGATTTGTATTGAAAGTGGGAACACGTGGTCACGCAGCAGTTTCAGCTGGGCCACTGTGTCCTCACGGCCGGTGAATCCCGGATTGCCGGAGACGAAGACTAACTCGCCGTCCACCGGACCCTGGGCGTCCCACCTCAGATAATTCTTGCTCTCCACCGGCTTGCCATGGTCGTACACGCGGAACAGGGCGAAATCGAGATCGTAGCGAGGGTAGGTGAAGTTGTCGGAGTCGCCGCCGAAGAAGGCGATCTGTTGTGTGGGAGCAAATACCAGGCGTACGTCCGTATACTTCTTGTAGCGATAGAGCCAGTATTCGCTTCCCTGGTAGAGCTGAACGACGTCAGACCGCAGCCCTGTCGCATCAAGACTCTCTTTTTCAATCCTGGCAATTTCCGCGCGGCGGGCCTTGAGCGCCTGCGTATCGGTCATCCCCGGTTTGACAACAGCCGTTACCCGCGCCGTTACGTTTTCCATTGACCTCAGGACGTTCAGCTCCAGGTCGGGACACTTCAGCTCCTGTGCTTGAGTGCGCGCATAGAAGATTCCTTTTGCGTAGTTGTGCTCAGGAGTGGACAGCTTCTGCAACTGCACAAGTGCTACGTGATGGTTGGTCAGCACCAGGCCGTGCGGGCTGACGAATGATCCCGAACCGCCGTCATTGAAGCGCACACTTGAGAGGCGCACATGGTTGAGCCACGCCTCCGTCGGGGTAAAGTTGTAACGGTCCTTCAGTTGCTTGAGCGGAGGGTTGTCAAACGTCCACATGCCCTCATCGCCCAGAGTCCTTGCGCGGAGAGCCAGAAGCCCTGCCGCCAGTAACAAAGCACACACTAACACTTGCTGCCAATGTTGTTTGAAGATACGCATCGATATCCCGTCCTTCTCAAAAATTGTATGCAGAAATTGAATCAGCCGGGGGATCCAGCATCCCGCACACCAACGTCAATAGCGCTCAGAGACCCGCTGACCCAGGGCCCCAAGCTCGCAGCACACCTGGAACTTGTGATCGTCACCGTCGTAATGAAAAGTCGCGAACCTTCCGAATGAGACGCAACTGGGAGGTGTGCCTCCTTACAGCACCCTGGGTTGGCAGGAAAGTACGTTAGCGGCCCAGGAGCTCAAAATAGCGAGTTACCGCCTCGATACCTCCATAGAAGTTTGGAAGGTGGAACTTCTCATTCGGCGCGTGAAGGTTATCATCCGGCAGACCGAAACCCATCATGATGCTCGGGATTTTCAGATATTGCTGGAAGATACCCACAATGGGAATCGAACCTCCGGAGCGCATGTAAACGGTCTTCTTTTTGAAGACCCTTTCCATAGCTTCTGCAGCCGCTCCGATGTAAGGACTGTCTGTTGAGACGACAGACGCGGGTGCCGTGTTGATGACGCGTACAGTAGTTTTAATGCCTTTCGGCGTCAGCTTCTTGACAGCGGCTGTAAATTGGCGGACGACTTCGTTGGGATTCATGTCCGGAACAAGTCGCATGCTGATCTTGGCCGTGCCAACGGCGGGGATGACCGTCTTTGCGCCTTCGCCAACGAACCCGCCGCGAATGCCATGAACTTCAAAGGTGGGTCTGGCCCACAGCCGCTCAAGCACGGAAAAATTCTTTTCGCCTGTCAGCGCAGTCGAGCCGACCTCTTTCTTCAGGAATGCAGATTCTTTAAAGGGCAGCCTCTTCCAGGCTTCCAATTCCTTGCGGGTGGGTTTGCGGACTTTTTGATAGAACCCCGGAATCCGAATCTTCCCATCGGGTCCCTTAAGGCCCGCGATAATCTCTGCCAGGGCCTGCATGGGGTTGGGGGCCGCTCCGCCGTACACTCCCGAATGCAGGTCGTGGTTGGCGCCGCGGGCTTCAACTTCCGCGTAGACCATACCGCGCAGTCCTGTAGTGAGGGTCGGCAGTCCCGGAGCAAACATTTCAGTGTCGCAGACTACCGCGGCGTCTGCTTTCAGCATTTGGCGATTCCTGGGGACGAACTCTTCGATATGCTCGCCGCCAACCTCTTCTTCGCCCTCGATCAGAAATTTGATGTTGATGGGGAGTTTGCCTTCGCCTCGCAAGAAACACTCGACGGCTTTCAGCAGGATATAGGTCTGCCCCTTGTCGTCTGAGGCCCCGCGCGCAAAAATGTCTTTGCCTCGGACCGTGGGTTCGAAAGGAGGCGACTTCCATTCATCCAATGGGTCCGGGGGCTGAACATCGTAGTGGCCATAGAGCAGGAGCGTTGGTTTGCTAGGTGCTTTCAGCCACTCTGCATAAACCAGCGGATTCCGGTCTGGTTTGCCGTCAATCACTTTCGTACCGTGCATGCCCATCGCGCGAAGCTCATCCGCAATGAATTTTGCTACACGGCGGATGTCAGGCTTATGTTCCGGCAACGTACTGATGCTGGGGATTCTCAGCAGGTTCTCTAACCCTTTCTGGAACTGAGCCTTGTTGGCTTTTGAGTATTTCATGAAAGAAGTTGCCATAATTTACTCCCTGGTAGGATTAACGCAGCCGGAGGAGGCATCGTCCCGGCCGCGCGGCGATCAAAATCCAGTCTACTCTTCGCGCCTGTGCGGGTCAATTTGGCTCTGCTCTCATTCGCCAGACGTGGGCGATCCGAAACAACAAACCCAGATGTTGATGGACCTGGAGTGTCTGACCTCATAGCCTTCCGATATTTAACGGGCTTGCAAATGGTCCGGCTGACTTTCGCTTTCCTCACGGCGCGAGTAGCGATTCCGCACGACTACCAGGTAATGCAATCCTGATGCTACTGTGAAGGCAGCCGCAAGGTAGACGAAAATATTTACCACCGCTGGACTGATTCCCGGCACCCGGGCAAGAAAGCAAAGCGCCGCAAAAACCGTGGTCGACTGGACGACTGTCGAGGCTTTACCCAGGATCGTTGGATAGAACGGACGGTAACCCGCAACCAGAATGATCAGCAAAGCCATGAGCAGAATCACGGCATCTCGGCTTAATACCGTGATGGTCAGCCACCAGGGCAGGGCGCCTCGAAACGACAGGGTCACAAAGGCGGTGCTCATCAGCACCTTGTCGGTGATTGGATCGAGCGCAACTCCCAGCGGCGAGACCTGCTGGAAAGCTCTTGCTATTGTGCCGTCAAGAATGTCTGAGAGCGCAGCCGCAGCCATGACTGCCAGCGCGCCCGTATCATGCCGGTTAACCACCAGAATGGCGAATATTGGAACAAATATGAGGCGCAGAATCGTGATCTGATTGGCTGTCGTGAGTGCTCGTGAGGTCATAAACGGTTACACCAGCAAAGTTTTCAGCTCAGAATATTCTCTGATCAAGAGACCACGGTCTTCGCGGCCTATGGTTGTGGCGCGCCTGTCGCCCGCGATGATCCTCGCCATTACGGGCGTCTTCAGGTTTAACCAGGAACTTTTGGGTACTTCTCAGAATACGCCTGTTGTTGTATCCCGTAAACCTTGTGAACGCCGTCCGCTCTATCGATGAAGCCGGTGGCTCGCGCAGCAGGATTGCAGAAACGGCATGCCGGATAATTCAACGGATGCCGTAATCTTCTGACTTAACGATGAGTTCGCCCCCGACCCTTCTTGATGTAAGGCTGAAATGAACGCTTTCGGCAACCTGGCTAAAGGCGGTAGGTCCCCGGGCTCGATACGGCTTTGAGCCTTGGCTCGCTGTGTTGCTGAACGTCCTCGAATGTAACTCCGGGCGCAAGTTCCTTAACGAGCAGCCCTTCGGGAGTTACTTCAAGCATGGCGAGCTCGGTCACAATTGAGTTGACCACCCGTGTTCCGGTGAGAGGCAGCGTGCACTTTTTGAGAATCTTCGGCCGCCCTTCCCGCGTTGTATGTTCCATGGCGACGATCACCCGCTTCGCGCCGGAAACCAGGTCCATGCTGCCACCCATTCCTTTGACCATCTTGCCGGGAATCATCCAGCTTGCCAGATCTCCCTGTTCGTCAACTTCCATGGCTCCCAGCACGGTCAGGTCGATGTGGCCGCCGCGAATCATGGCAAAGGACTCCGCGCTCGAAAGATAAGCTGTGCCGGGAAGCTCGGATACGGTCTCCTTGCCCGCGTTAATCAGGTCGGCATCAACTTCGCCCTCAAGGGGAAACGGCCCCACCCCAAGCATGCCGTTTTCAGACTGGAGGATCACTTCAATGCCCGGAGGAATGTAATTCGCGACAAGGGTTGGGATTCCAATCCCCAGGTTGACGTAGTAGCCGTCCTGAAGTTCCTGCGCAACACGCCGCGCAATCAATTCGCGCTTGTCCATCAGGCTTGTTTCCTCACCGTCCGTCTTTCAATGCGCTTTTCATAATTGACGCCGCGAAGAATTCGGCTGACATAGATTCCCGGAGTTACGATGCAATCCGGATCGAGTTCTCCAAGATCTACCAGCTCTTCCACCTCTGCGATGGTCACCTTGGCTGCCGTGGCCATCATGGGGTTGAAATTACGCGCCGTCTTCCGGTAGACCAGGTTTCCCAAGCGGTCGCCCTTCCAGGCTTTCACAAAGGCGAAGTCTGCTGTGAGCGCCTGCTCAAGCAGAAACTTCCGGCCGTCGAATTCTCTGACCTCTTTCCCTTCAGCGACGATGGTCCCGACTCCCGTGGGCGTGTAGAAAGCCGGAATGCCCGCACCTCCGGCGCGAATGCGCTCTGCCAGCGTTCCCTGCGGGTTCAACTCCATTTCGATTTCCTGGTGGAGCACCTGCTCTTCGAGCACTCTGTTTTCGCCCACGTAGGTTCCAATGAGTTTCTTGATCTGGCGGGTCTGGAGAAGTTTTCCCATACCGAAATCGCTTATTCCGGCATTGTTGCTGATGACGGTAAGGTCCTTGACTCCTTTTCTCTGGAGCGCATCGATCAGGTTTTCGGGAATCCCACACAGCCCGAAACCGCCTGCCATGATCGTTGCACCGTCCGGGATGTCAGCGATTGCAGCGTCGGCGTTTGCATAAACCTTGTTCATGCAGTCCCCGCTTCCTTAACTTCAGCAAAGTGCGCCGGCCTTGGTTGGCTCACCCGCCCTGTTCAATCCTGCTCACGCAGCCCTTCGCGCAGCTTGCGCGCCTGGTCAAACTCATTCTCAAGCTCGCGGCTGCTCAGTTGTGTCTTTATATTATCAAGTTTTTGAATCATTGCTTCGAGCGCGGACTGGATATTTTCGATGTTGGTGAGGCAGATGTCGCGCCACAGGGAGTAAGGACTTTCAGCGAGGCGTGTCAGATCGCGAAAGCCGGAACCTGCCAGTTCCAGCGGCAAGCTTCCCCGCTCAACCTTTTCCGCGACCATGCTGGCCAATCCTGAGGAAAGAAGCTGGGGCAGGTGCGAAAGATAGGCCACAGCCAGGTCGTGGCCGGCCGCGTCCGTGACATAGGGCCGCGCTCCAAGCGATTCAACGAGTCCGACGAAAGCCTTCACCCGCTTGTCATCCATGATTCCTGCCGAAGATGGGACAATCGCATAGCAGGCATTTTCAAACAACGCAGCATCGGCGTGTTCAAAGCCGGAACGTTCTTTCCCCGCCAGCGGATGCCCGCCCAGAAATAACGGTCCGCCGGCCAGCAATTCTTTTGCGCGCTGCATGATCAGGCGCTTCGTGCTGCCAACGTCCGTGACCAGAGCCTGCGAAGGAACACTCGATTTCAATCGCGGCAACAGGTCAAGGATTTTGCCTACCGGTGTTGCCAGAACCACAAGGTCGGCACCGCGCACGGCTTCGCCAAGATCCCTGGCGCCTTCGTGCACGGCCCCCGACTGCATCGCTCGCTCCAGAACTTCCGGGCGGTCGTATCCCACACGACGCGCAGCGTAGCCAAGCTTCTTGAGCGCCAGCGCCCACGAGCCTCCAATCAGGCCCAATCCGATAATTGAAATCCGTCTAAAAAATGGCTCGGAAGGTTCCACGAGAAATAATTCCCTTGTGCGGAGGGAATTTCAGATGGTTCGTCCCACCGCAGATGCGATCATTCGCAATTCTTTCATGAGCTGTTCAAACTGTTCCAGGTAAAGTGACTGCGCGCCGTCGCTCAGCGCTTTTTCAGGATCGGGATGCACTTCAATCAGCAGCCCGTCGGCACCTGCGGCCACAGCGGCGCGAGCCATCGGCGGCACCTTGTCCCGCCTTCCCGTGCCGTGTGAGGGATCAACCACGATCGGAAGGTGAGAAAGCTTCTGGACCACCGGAATGGCCGAGATGTCCAGCGTGTTGCGCGTAGAGTTTTCAAAGGTGCGAATCCCGCGTTCGCAAAGGACAACGTTGTAATTGCCGCCGGACATGATGTATTCCGCTGACAGCAACAACTCCTCGACGGTGGCTGCAATGCTGCGCTTGAGCAGGACCGGTTTCGAGAGTTTTCCCAGCTCTTTGAGCAGGTTGTAGTTCTGCATGTTGCGCGCGCCCACCTGGACGACATCAATGTAATCGATCATCTCGGGAATCTGAGTGTAGTCCATGATTTCCGATACAACAAGCAGCCCGTACTTGTCCGCAGCGCGCCGCATCATTTTGAGACCGGGCATTCCCAGTCCCTGAAAACTGTAAGGCGAAGTTCTGGGCTTGAATGCGCCGCCACGCAACACGAGCGCGCCCAGTTCCTTCACCCGGGCCGCGACGGTGTCGACCTGTTCTTCGCTCTCGATGCTGCAGGGGCCCGCCATCACGATAACCTGGTTGCCGCCCACAGCAACGCCTTTGCCAAGCTGGATAACGGATCCTTCGGGCCGGAAATGGCGGCTGGCCAGTTTGTAAGGAGCCGTAATTCTGACGACTTCTTCGACTCCGTCGATGAGTTCGATATCGCGCGTGTCAAAGTCGATCTTTGCGCCAACGGCTCCGATAACCGTCTGGCGCATGCCGGTTGATCGGTGGGCATCGAACCCCATTTTCATTAATCTGTCGATGACGCTCTGGATTTGCTCTTCCGTCGCGCCTTCTTCCATTACGACGACCATTGCACGTTACTCCTTGCTCGCTTCTGATCCGACCGATGTTTCCATCGAGTGGCGTTCCAGCGACCTGGCTTCGTCGATGATCCGTTCAAAGAGGCGCCGGATTGCTGCATCGTCAAGAGGGCCGAGGTTCGCCTTCACGATATTGCGCAAGATCTCGGCTTCCCGGTTCGGTTGCCAGGGGGCCATGTTCAACCTCTTCTTAAGATGCCCGATTTCCACGGCACACTTCGAGCGCTCGTTGAGCAGCTTCACCAGCAGCTTGTCTATTTCGTCAATTTTCTTCCGCCAGTCTTCCAGTTCGCTCATGCAGGTGAACTCCCTGTGCCTTCTTTGAGCCAGCGCACATAACGTTCGATTGCCGTTGCGCCCTCGCTAGAAAAATGCTCTTCGATTCTCCGGACAACCGCGCTTCCCACTACGGCGGCATCCGCCAGCTCCTGCACCGCCCGGACTTGTTCAGGGCTGGAGAGCCCAAACCCCACAGCGAGCGGAAGCTGCGTCACTTGCCTGACCCGCTCGATCAACGGCCGGGTGCTGTCGGAGAGGCTCGTGCGTTCGCCCGTTACGCCGGCACGCGCAATCAGGTAAAGAAAACCGGTCGAAACGGCCGACACTCGCTTGAGCCGCTCGTTGGTTGAGGTGGGCGCAGCGAGGAAAATAGTATCAAGATTCGATTTCCGCATCGCCTGAACGTAGGGCTCGCACTCTTCCGGCGAGAGGTCCACGGCGAGCACGCCGTCTGCGCCGGCTTCGCTGGCGTCGCAAGCGAAGCTCTCCAACCCGTATTGCAGGATCGGGTTGTAATAGCTGAAGAGAACGATCGGAGCACGAACTTTCTTTCTCCATTGCGGCAGTGCGCGCAACACCTTGCGGAGCGTAGTTCCGCCACGCAGCGCGCGCTCCGAGGCTCGCTGGATGACCGGGCCATCGGCAAGCGGGTCAGAGAAGGGAATGCCGAGTTCGATGATGTCTGCGCCTCCAGCTTCGATGGCCGTGAGCAGGTCTTCAGTGGCCCCGAGGTCTGGATCGCCGGCTGTCAGATAAATGACAAGGCCTTTGGCTTTTTCCTCGCGAAGCTGCCGGAAAGTGCCCTGAATTCGCGATGTCGAAAGAGTCGGCATAAAAGACGCAGTCAATCCTTGTTTGCGTTACAGAATTCCCGCGGACTGAAAAATACCCAGATCCTTATCACCCCGGCCGGAAAGGTTCACGATGAAGACCTTTTCACGCCCCGCGCCGGGTGCGCGCTTGATCACCTCGGCCAGCGCATGCGCAGACTCGAGCGCCGGAATAATTCCTTCCGTACGGGCCAGGAGGCGCGCGGCTTCGAGCGCTTCGTCGTCCCGGACATGAGTATATTCTGCTCTGCCCTGGCGATAGAGTGCGGCGTGTTCGGGACCGACCGCCGGATAGTCGAGACCGGCTGAGACCGAATGGGTTTTTGATATCATGCCGTCCGCGTCCTGGAGCACATACGTGTAAGTGCCGTGCAACACTCCCGGCTTACCGCCCGCAAACCGCGCCGCGTGTTCCCCCTGTTCGAGCGAACGGCCTCCAGCCTCAACACCAACCATTTTCACCTGGCTGTCTGGAATGAAGTCAAAGAACAGACCAATCGAATTGCTTCCGCCGCCCACGCAGGCGAACAGGTAATCGGGCAGTCGGCCTGCAAGATCGAGGATCTGTTGCCGCGCTTCCTGCCCGATGACGCGCTGGAAATCACGCACCATCACCGGATAAGGGTGCGGGCCGAGCACCGAGCCCATCAGGTAGTGCGTGTTTTCGATATTCGTCACCCAGTCGCGCATGCCTTCATTGATGGCATCCTTCAGCGTTTTGGAACCCGAACCCACGCCCACCACTTCGGTTCCGAGCAGGCGCATGCGAAAGACGTTTGGCGATTGGCGCGCCATGTCTTCCTCGCCCATGTAGACGCGGCACTCAAGGCCCAGAAGAGCCGCTACCGTCGCCGTGGCCACGCCATGCTGGCCCGCTCCGGTTTCGGCAATCAGCCGGGTTTTGCCCATGCGGACCGCCAGCAGACCCTGCCCGATGCAATTGTTAATCTTGTGCGCGCCGGTATGGAGAAGGTCCTCGCGCTTGAGATAAATCTGCGCGCCGCCTAAATGCCGGGTCAGCCGCTCGGCGTAGTAGAGCGGCGTCGGGCGTCCGGCATAAAACCGCAAAAGCCGCTGAAATTCAGCCTGGAACCCGGGGTCTCTCTTGGCGTCCTCGTAGGCGCGTTCGAGTTCCTCGATGGGATGCATGAGGGTTTCGGGGACGTATCGCCCGCCGAATTCCCCGAAGCGTCCCTGGGCGTCAGGCCCAGCCGTTGTTTGTTGTCCGCCCGGCATTGTTTTCACTTCTATTCAGACCCGGTGGATTACAGATCCCGATCCGCTTCTGCAACCGCGGAAAAGAAGGCACGCAGCAATGAGGGATCCTTTTGCCCGGGCGCCGATTCGACGCCGCTTGCCACATCCACGGCGAAGGGCCGAACTTCCCGGATGGCGCGGCCCACGTTGTCAGGGTTCAACCCTCCCGCCAGAATGATTGTGCCATATCTGTTGGCCTCGCGCGCCAGTTGCCAATCGAACGACTTGCCCGTGCCACCGCTCAAATTCTGATGAAAAGCGTCCAGCAGAAAAGCGTTCGCGTGGAAGCCGGAGAGCGTCTCTGCCTTGAAATGCTCGTTCACGGCCACGGCACGAATCAGCGGATAGCCCGTTGGCTGGCCGCTGGCTTCAGGAAATCGAGGGCCGTGGAGCTGGATTGCGCCGACTCCGGATTCACGGGCGACAGCGATGACGTGTTCCATTTCTGCTTCATTGGCGTAGACGCCGACGGTCACAACGAGCGGCGGCAGTTCTTCAACAATAGAACGCGCTGCCCCGGGCGCAATGTAGCGCGGCGAGGGTGGATAGAAGTTAAAACCCAGCGCCGCAGCTCCCAGTTCAACTGCCAGTCGCGCGTCTTCTAGGCGCGTAATGCCGCAAACTTTGATCCTGGTCGGCATTACGTCATGCCCCAGCCATCTTCAGCGTTGGCGCACTCTTGAGAAGGCGTGACAGTTCTGCCCCAGGATCGTCGGCCAGCATCAAGTGCTCGCCAATCAGTACGGCGTTGAACCCTGCTTTCGCGAGCCTCTCCAAATCGCTGCCGGTCTTGATGCCGCTCTCGCTCACGGCCAGGCAGGAAGAAGGTATCATCTCCCGGAGGCGGAATGAAGTCTCCAGGCTGACCTCAAGGGTGTTCAAGTTGCGATTGTTGATTCCCAGGATTCTCGCGCCGGCGGCTACAGCCCGCTCCAGTTCTTCTGCCGTATGGACCTCGACCAGCGGTGTCACATGCAGTCGGCCGGAGAGTTCAATCAAGTCCTTCAGATCCTCGTCTTCAAGGGCAGCGACGATCAGCAGGAGCGCATCCGCGCCCGCCGCCACGGCTTCATAAACCTGGTATTCGTCAACGATAAAGTCTTTCCGCAGGACGGGAATCTGAACTACTTCCCGTACCGTTTTCAGGTCGTTGAGTGAACCCTGGAAGAATTGTTCCTCGGTCAACACGGAGAGAGCGGAGGCTCCAGCCTGCTGGTACGATTCCGCAATTTCCTGAGGATGATACTCAGGCCGCAGCACGCCTCTCGAAGGCGAGGCGCGCTTGAGTTCCGCGATGACGCTCAACACTTCGCCGGAAATCGCTTGGGCAAAATCCCGGAAGTCCGACCGTAACTCCGCAGCCTGCCGGAGGGTTTCAAGGGGAGTGGTTCCACGCAGTTCCGCAATGCGCCGCCGCCGCGCAGCGATGATTGTCCTTAAGACTTGGCTTTTCTCCACCTTAGTTCCCCAACGCAGGCCTTACAGCATGAAGCGAAAAATCGCGACAGGAATAAACGTTTACTCTAACCTTGCGGTAGAGGCTAAGTCAACGCTCGATGCATGCGTGTAAACCGACTGGTACCCAGTGTTGCCGCAGGTGTACACCCCTGCGCCGTGCCATCGTGAGCGCCGGCGAGGATCTTCTTCCCCAGGCGCGCAAACGGCAGACCTTTGGCTATCCGTCGAAAGAGGCTGAATTTTTTCCAAGAAAGACTTATATTTAGCAGTTTGGCTTGAACTTAATAGGAGGATTTGTTTATGGCGGACGTTGTGACTTTTGGCGAAGCGATGATCAGGCTGTCGCCCCCGCATTTTCAGCGGCTGGAGCAGACTCATTCCCTTGATGTCCAGGTCGGTGGCGGCGAACTGAACGTGGCCGTGGGGGTAAGCCGCCTGGGTCTGAAGAGCACCTGGGTTTCGCGGCTTCCCAAGAACGCCCTCGCGCGCCTGATGGAAAACCGCGTGCGGCAGGCAGGTGTTGATACCTCACAAATCGTCTGGACCGAAGGCGGAAGGCTTGGCCTTTACTTTGTTGAATTTGGCGCGGCTCCCCGGCCGAGTTCTGTTCTTTATGACCGCAGCTATTCGGCCATCGCCACCATCAAGCCTGGCGAAGTGGACTGGAAGAAAGTCTTCGAGGGAGCCCGCTGGTTTCATACCAGCGGTATAACTCCTGCCCTGAGCGATTCGGCTGCCGCCGTTACCCGGGAAGCTTTGGAAGCAGCAAAGCACGCCGGCGTTACGGTCAGCTACGATCTGAATTATCGTGGAAAGCTTTGGTCCGCCGACAAAGCACAGGCTGTTCAGGAACCCCTGATGGAATTTGTCGATGTCTTGATCACCACTGAAGAAGACACCGGAGTTGTTTTCAAGATCAAGGCTTCCGGAACCACTGACGATCAGGGATTCAAAAAAATTTCGGCGGAGAGTTACAAAGAGGTGGCGCAGCAGCTTCAGGAGAAGTTCAAATTCAAGGCCGTGGCCATTACGCTGCGGGAAAACCCGCTGGTGTGGCGGAACACCTGGTCGGCTATCGTCTATGCGGACGGCAAGTTGTATGACGATATCAAATATGACCTGGAGATCGTGGACCGCGTCGGCGGTGGTGACTCGTTCAGTGCGGGGTTCATTTACGGTTTTCTGACAAAGAATTCGTACGAAGCCGCGGTGCGATACGGCAATGCCTTCAGCGCCCTTAAGCAGACGATTCCGGGAGACTTCAACTGGGCGACGCTGCAGGAAGTTGAAAAACTGCTGAAGGGTGCAAGCCTGCGCGTGGCCCGTTAAACTCGAAGTTTTCACTGAGAGCGGGAAGCGGGGAGTCTCTTGATTCGAGCATTCTTTCGAGGGGTTCTCCCCGGCAACCAAACCTGTCCCGTGATCGTCAAGGAGAGGATTCAACCATGTCATGGTCCAGAGAAAAAGCCTTAAGTCGAATTCGGGAGCTTGGGGTGGTTCCCATCATTCGCGTCTCAACTCCTGAAGACGCTTTCCGGGCGGTGGAAGCTGTCGTCGCCGGAGGCGTCTCGATTGTAGAAGTCACGATGGGAGTGCCAAACGCCCTCCGCGTGATGGAGCGTGTCGTGGAACGGTTCGGAGACAGCGTGTTGCTGGGAGCCGGCACGGTGCTGGATAGCGAAACCTGCCGGGCAGCCTTGCTGGCGGGCGCGGAGTTTATCGTGACTCCCGCTCTCGATGTCAGGGTGATTGAGACGTCACGGCGATACAGCAAAGCCTGTATTCCAGGAGCGCTGACTCCCACCGAAGTTGTTGCAGCCTGGCAGGCGGGAGCCGACATGGTCAAGGTATTTCCATGCGCGCCCGTCGGAGGGCCTAAATACCTCAAGTCGCTTCGGGGACCGCTTCCGCAGATCGATTTCATTCCTACCGGTGGCGTCAATCTTGAAACCACGCCGGAATATATCCGCGCGGGCGCATCAGCCGTGGCGGTTGGCGGAGAATTGGTGTCGAGCAAGGCGCTTCGGGAAGGAAAGGCTGAAGTCATCACCGCCAATGCCAGCAAATTCCTGGAAGCGGTTCGAACTGCCAGGGCAGGATTAGCAAAGTGATCCTGCAGAAGTTCCTGGCCTCAGCTTGGCTGGCCTGCAGTGAGCGGTGGGGATCAGGCGTGGTCCATCAAGTGCAGGAACAGCGTTAAATAGCGGCTCATTGCACTGGTAATGAGGAGCTCCTCACGGACGTGTTCATGCCCGAGTTGTCCCAGCCGTGAAGCGAACGAAGGGTTCGAAAGCAAGTATCGGAGCTGGTAAGCTGTCCCCTCCACGGAATGGACCAGCATCCCTGTCTGCTTGTGAATAACCTGGATCGGAATTCCGCCCACTGCTGAGGCCACCACTGGCTTCTTCTTCCATAAGGCTTCCGTTACGGTCAGCCCGAAACCTTCCCGAAGGCTTTTCTGAATCACGATTGTCGATGCACGCTGCAAAGCGTTGATCTCAAGTGCGCTCCACGGTGGCAGGTCAAGGATGAAGATATCCGGATCGCCAGCCGACACTTCCCGGACCTCGTCGAGCACCTTTCCGCCCTCCGGGTCATCGGCCGCGCCGCCACCGGCAAGAACCAGTTGGCAATCGAAATAGCGTTTGACAATTTTGTAAGCCTCGACCACTCCCACGGGGTCCTTTAACCGATCAAAACGTGAAATCTGCGTAAGAATGGGGCGCTTGGAATCGATCTCAAATTTTTCGATGACCTTCTTGACGGTGCTCGGATCCAGGTCGCGGTTCTTTTCGGAGAGTGGATCGATGCTGGGGTAGAAAAGATACTGAGGGATGGGAAGCTGATGAGTGAAGTCCGGTGACGAAAACAAGGCGCCGTCATAGCGGTGCACAAAAGGCTCAAGAAAATCCCACACCGTTGGATTCGGTTGTGACAAATCGATATGGCATCGCCAGATCCAATGCCCGCCGCGGTTTTTGCGTCCGTTGATCAGAGCTGCCGGTTGAGGATCATGGATGACGACAAACTCCGAGTCGAGCTGAAGGCGGGCCCGATTCTGCTCATTGTAGGCAAGATAAATCTCGAAGCCTCCCGGCGGCTTCTCGTAAGATGCCCCGTGCAACGCGTTGTGAAAAGCTTTTGTGATTTCGAAAAAGTCATTTCCGCCTGTCATCACGTTCCATCGGACACTGACCCCGAGTTCCAGAAGCAGAGGAACCAGACGGCTCAGGATTTCCGCCACGCCTCCGCCGACGGAAGTTGAGTTTACCATCTGCACCGATCGACCCTTGATCCGGGAAGCAAGAGCGTGAAGTTCCTGAATTTCCGGTGCGCCTACGACGCGAACATAGTCTTCCAAGTGGACGGTGCGCGACTCTCGCCTGGGCTTGTTCATGCTTTAATCTCCTGGCCGATCATATAGAGAAGTTGCTGGCGAGCCGCCTCCAGCGTGTTGGTGTAGATGTCGATGCGGTTTGTGCGCTGTGCCAGGTCGTCCAGACCTAGTCCTGTGGAGAACCAAAGCGAAAAATCGTTGCTTCGCAGGTGGAGGCGAAGTCTTGAGGTTACAAAGTGATAATGGAATGAAGCGTTGCTGAGCGTGCCAAGAACGTGCTGAAATTCCTCAAGCGTCTGCACCTGAATCCCCAGTGGGAGAGTCACCTCGATGGCCTCTGAGAAGTAGAAGGGCTCAAAAGCCGTCTGCTGGGCCCGCTCGGGGAAGGCCTTGCAGTAATCACCGACTCGCGAGCGGAGGTCGTTTCTCAGGTCGAGGAGGTTCGAGTATTCACGAAGGTCCAGAGCTGCCAATTGCTCGGCCAGTTCCGCCAGGTTGCACCCGGCCATGATCCACTGGGCGAAGTCATCTGAAAAGCCTTCGGTCAGGAAATGGTGCCGGCGCAGGCTGTGGAACGTGTGGTAAAAAATCGACGCATCACTGCATTCGCCGAGCCCTTTCTGCAACTCGGTCAGGCGTGTTGCTCTCTGATTGCAAATGCGCGTCAGGTACGACGCGGTGGAAAACTGAAAAGGCTGTTCTGCATTGATCATGCGAGTGTCTCCTCCAGCTTTCGAAGGAATTTCAGAACTTCAGCCGGATTTCGCAGGAAGAATTTCGCTTTGGTCTCCCGAAACTTGCCGACTCGGATTGTGACACCATTTCGAATTGCCGCAAAAGCAGTTTCATCGGTTGTATCGTCGCCGGCGTAGATGGCGAGTTCCCGGCCCGGGAACTGCTGGAGCAGTTCCTTTGCTGCCTTGCCTTTGCTTCCCATGTCCTTTGGATAAATTTCCCAAATCTTCTTTCCCGCCATCAGGCTGAAGTCTGGCCCCATACGGTCCAAGACTTCTTTCACCAGAGCCCATGCTTTCTCCGCGGCCGGCTTGGTTGCGGTCCGGTAATGGATACCGAAGCAGATTTTCTTATCTTCAACTCGTATTCCGGGAAGGTCACGAACTTGCTGCCGGATCCACTGCATTCCTTCTCGAAGTCGACGGGCACCGGGCAGGTCAGGGGCGTCGCCATTGCTGCGTTCCCAGCCGTGCAATCCGAAATAGAGAGCTCCTTTCACCCTGGCCCGCTGCTTCAAGTCGCCGAGCTGCCTGCCGCTGATAAAGCAGAGAGTAACTTGCTGATGCCGGACCAATCTGTTGAGAGTTCGCCGCGCCGGTTCACCCAGAAAGACGTCCTTGGGCCTGCGGCGCAGCCGTACCAGGGTGCCGTCGAAATCGAGGAACACAACGATGTGCCTTGCCAGCCGGATTCGCCGGTTAACTTGCGGCCAACACTCAAAGAGATGCAGTGGTTTGGACTGAGGTGTGAGGTTTCTTGCTGTTATCTCTGACGCTTTTGGATCAGCAGAATGAGTGCGAATGAAACTGGTCTTTTTCACCATGGCACGCTACGGCTTATGTTCAAACCAAAGGTGTGCAACAACGCGTCGGGGCATGCCCGATTGTTTTTCGTTATCGGACTTTCAACGGCTCAGGTCTGTCGAGCCGGACTTCGGAAAGTTCACGAACCAGGCTTGCAGCCCACCGGTAGATGTTATGTTCGCGAACAACTCGTCGCATGCGTTGCATCCTGAGCCTCTTCTCCTCAGGATCCATCGAGAGCGCAAAGCGGACGGCTTCCGCCAGTTGCTCGGTGTCGTAAGGATTGACGATCAGCGAATCTCGCAGTTCGCGGCAGGCCCCGGTAAAACGGCTCAGGATCAGCACACCTTGGCCGTCGTCGCGGGTGGCAACAAATTCTTTGGCGACCAGATTCATCCCGTCGTGGAGCGAAGTCACCATGCAGAAATCAGCCGCTTTGTAGTAACGCATGATCTCCTTATGGCTGTGATGTCTTTTGAGCAGGATAATCGGTTTCCATGCACCCTTCTGGAAACGTTTGTTAATGCGCTCGGCTTCTCGATCGATCTCCTCAACAAGGTTGCGGTATTGCTGGATATCGGTTCGGCTCGGGGCCCCGATCTGCACAAAGCTGAACTTGTGACGAAAAGATGGGTACTTTTCCAGGAACCGTTCAATTCCTCGAAAACGTTCGACGATTCCCTTGGTGTAGTCCATCCGATCGACGCCAACGCCCATCAGCGTTGCTTCCACTCCAAGTTCTTTGAGAAGGTCTTCGGCCTCAGGCGGGCTTGCCATGGCTGATGACCGGGCCGTCTCCGTATCAAACACAACGCTGACGGGAAATGGACGTACCAGGGTAAAGTGCCCGCGGCGATTGACGGCAAAACGGTCCCACTCGATGCGGCATTCAAGGGCGCGATCAACTGTTTCAAGGAAATTATTACAGTGGTTTTGAATATGGAAGCCGGCGAGATCGGCGCCCAGCAGTCCATCCAGCAATTCGCGCTGCCAGGGGCAGATTCCAAAAGCCTCCGCGTTCGCCCAGGGAATATGCCAGAAAATAGCCACGCGCGCATCTGGCCGCTTTTCCTTCACCATCCGGGGGAGCAACGCAAAGTGGTAGTCGTGGATCAGAACGGCTGGTTCCTGCGTCCCCTCCATCTCCTCCAGGACCGCTTTTGCGAACTTCTGATTAACGGCTTTGTATTGCTTCCAGTCCGCTTCGCGGAAGGTGGGACGGGTGTGGGCGATATGGCACAGAGGCCAGAGGCCTTCGTTGGCAAAGCCGAGATAGAACCCCTTCTCTTCCTCTTTGGTCAGCCAGACTCTTCGCAACGTGTAATGGGGATCTTCCGGGGGTACGCGCAGGCGGTTGTGGCCATCCACGGTCTCGCGGTCGGCATTGCCCGCGCCGTTCGCAACCCAGGTCCCATCACACGCCCGAAGGATGGGTTCGAGCGCGGTTACCAGGCCGCTGGCCGGAACGAGGCATTCAACGCCACCATTCCGGCGGACGTGCATATAGGGCTCCCGATTGGAAACCGCAAAAATTGGCTTGTCCCGAAAACGGCTTCGGACATGCACCCGCAGGCGCTCGGGCGACCACACGGCTTCTCCGGCTTCACGCAAGCGAGCTTCCTCTTCGGCTGCGGTGCGGGCGACTTCCAGGGTTTTGGCCAGTTGTGTAGCTTCCCGCGCGATCGGCTGGAAAATTTCTTCAGCGGGCAGCGGGGTTGATCGAAGTCCCTTTCCGGTTCTCAGCGCGCGCAGCCATTGTGCGGTCCTTGTAACCGGTTCTAAGATGCTGAATCGAATAATCAGGAGACAGACGAAGGCGATCAGCAGCGTTTCAACGAGCAACCGGAGAAACGTATCGCGCCACAGGCGGAAGGACTGGGCTTCGATAAAGCTGGCGTTGTGGTACAGGGCCAGCACGCCTTCCACACCACGGTTCCCATGGATCGGCAGCGCATAAACTTCCATGGGCACGCCGTTCAGAGTGAAGAACTGGTTGATTCCTCTGTCACGAAAAATTGCCTGGCGGACGGCAGAGGGGGCAACGCTGACCTGAGCTTCAAGAGTACTGGCTGCGGCGATATTGTTCCCGTCCTTGTCGTAAACGGCGATGCCGGCGAGGGCTTCCCGGTTCCCAAAACGATTCAGCAGGTGTTGCAAACGGTCCCAGGATTGATTCCGGAGTAAAGGTTCGACCGTGTCCTGCAGGCTCTCAGCCAGAACTTCCGCACGTTTCTCAAGATCGCTTCGAAGGGCATGCTTTTCCGAGCGCACCTGGAAAAAGGCGAAAAGGAAGGCCACCAGAGTGATGCTGATCGTTAATGAGATAATAAGCCTTTGTCGAAACCGCATCGTATAAATTCTATATCATCCTTTTTGGGGTTCCCTCACGGAAAATGACACCGTAGCTATTAGCTGGGTGAGAAAGGAGGCCACGCAGCTAAACGCCCTTGCTCTGGAATGATCCGTGATTTTTTATTATAAGACATAAAGGAGGTGAATGGTGGATTTTAAGGATCGAGTGGCGATAATTACCGGTGGAACGGGCGCTCTGGGTCGCGCGGTTACCCTGGATTTGCTCGGCAACGGGGCAAATGTTGCTGTTCCATACCTTGTGGAAGAACAATGGGACTCGCTTCAAGCTGTTGCGGGAGAACATACCCGGCGGCTTACCGGAAGTCCGGTGGACCTCAAAAACACGGATGACGTAAACCGCTTCGTGACCGGCCTTGATAGAGCGCACCAACCGGCTGGATTTTCTGGTTTGCGTGGCGGGGGGCTTTGCAGCGGGCAAGAGCTTCGAAACGGACGACCGCTCGTGGGACCACATGCTTGATCTCAACCTCAGGACCGTTGTGCGGATGCTCCGGCCGGTGGTTCCCGTGATGATTCGCCAGAACTTCGGGCGCATCATTACGGTTTCCAGCGGGGCCATCCTGCACGGTGGTGGCGCCGGGATCGCGGCGTACGCCGTCTCGAAAGGGGCGGTTGCTGAACTCACAGAAATCCTTGCCTCAGAACTTGCGGAATACGACATTCGCGCACATTGCGTCATGCCCGGCACGATGGATACGTCAGCGAACCGCAAGGCGATGCCAAAGGCGGATTTCTCGAAGTGGGTTAAAACTGAAGATGTGGCGAGAGTTATCCATTTTTTGTTGAGCGATCAGTCTCGCGCCGTGCGCTCTGTTGCCGTACCGGTTCCTGGTTAGGCGGCGTCGCACGCATTGAACTTTCAGTCCTGAGGCGCCGCCGTTTCTCTGGTGGTGCCCGGGGCGCCTTGCGATTCACAATTGAAAGTTTTGGGCGCGGCGGCTATAATTACAGTTTTTGAAGCAGCCTGCAAGGAGTTCCATGAAAACCGATACACATCCGGATTATCACGACGTTCAAGTCGTCTGCGCGTGCGGCAGCTCGTTCAAGACGCGCTCGACCTATAAGGACACCGTGATGCACGTGGAAATTTGTTCGAGTTGCCATCCCTTCTTTACCGGCAAGCAGAAGTTGGTTGACAGCGCCGGACGGGTGGAGCGCTTCCGAAGAAAGTACGCGAATTTTCGCAAGCCCAGCGCGGAGGAGGCTCCGGCCAAGGGTTCAAAGGCCGGCAAATAGCGCCAAAGCTGTTCGCAGTCCATTTCCTCCTGGGGTTTCAAGTCGATCCCGAAATTAGAACAGGCAGGGCAGAGAGACGTTGGCTACCAACCCATCGCTCGACCCATACATCACGAAACCGAAAGTCTACCTCCTGGGACGCCAGTCCGTGGTGCGCGAAGAACTCGCCCGCTTCCTGGACGACGAAGGCATGGTCTTCACCACCGATACTGAGGCGGCGGCTGAGGTCCTTGCGGAAATCGCGGGACGCACCTGCTACATGTCCTTCGGAAAAGGCCGGAAGACCAACGAAGAGTACCTGGATAACATCCTGACCTCCAAGCACGGCAGCGTGCTGGAGCATGCGGTATGGAACCTGCTCATTACCGGCGTCAGCCGCTCCCTGACGCACGAGCTGGTGCGTCATCGCGCGGGCTTCGGGTATTCACAGCTCTCGCAGCGCTATGTGGACGAAGGCGACGCGCGGTATGTGGTGCCGCCGCTCTATCAGGAAAATGAAGAGCTCCGCGAGAAGTGGCAGCAGACCATCGAGCACCTTCGCAAAGCCTACGTTGAGCTGGCGGACGCCACAGCTCAATACGTTCAGCAGAAACGCCCGGAGATGGCGGCGCGCGACCGGCGAAAGTGGGCCCGGCAAGCCGCCCGCTCGATTCTGCCCAACGCCACCGAGACCAAGATCTTCGTAACCGGCAACAGCCGGGCCTGGCGCCACTTCCTCGAATTGCGCGGCAGCCCCCACGCCGATACCGAGATCCGAATGCTTGCTGTGGAAGTTTGCCGTGTCCTGAAGCAGGAAAGCCCCAACATTTTCCACGACATCGAAATCTACGGTGAAGACGACGGCCTGCCCGCCGTCCGAGTTACACATTCCAAGGTCTAGTCCTGCTACTTGATCCCGACCACCATCGAATCCTGCCCGACCAGGTGTTCCACGTGGGTTTCGCTGAAGCCTACTTTCTTCATCCAGCCGGAGCAATCGGCTCCCGTGTAGTCGAACCCTCCAGGAGTCTCGATCAGCATGTTCAGGCTCATCAGCAGGCCAAAGGCGTTCTGGCGGCGGTCGTCATCAATCAGTGCCTCGTAAACGATCAATGAGCCGCCTTTGGGCAGGGCCTTCAGAGCTTTGTCGAGCAGCATCATCTTCTCTTCCAGGTTCCAGTCGTGCAGGATATGTCCCATCACCAGCACTTCGGTTTCAGGCAGCGGGTCCTCGAAGAAATTGCCGGCTTGGAAACTGAGGCGTTTTTGCAGGCCGAAAGAATGAATGTAATCTTCGAAAATCGGCTGCACAATAGGAAGGTCAAATCCCTTTCCGGTCACGTGGTCATGCGCCAGTGCCACCTGCGTGGGCAGCCCCCCCTGCGCCGTGCCGACGTCCACAAAAGCTTTATACTTGTTCCACGGAAACTTGCGAGCGATGGCGATGGCCGGTGGGATGCTGATTCCGGTCATCGCGCTCACAAAGGTCCGCAGACGCTGGGGGTCGGAATAGAGAGTGTCAAAACCGTTATCGCCGTCGGTGCCCTTTGACTCATTTTGCCCCAGGCCTGTCCGCAATCCTTCCGTCAGCGATCCCCAGTGATGGTAGAGCCGGGCATTCGCCATCTCCAGCATTCCACCGATATAGCTGGGCTTGTTTTTGTCGAGAAAGATATTGGATTCGTGCGTGTTGGAATAACGCCCGTCGTGCCGGTTCAGCATGCCCATCGCCACCAGCGCGTCGAAAAAATCCCGGGCACTGCGGAAATGCATCCCCGCCGCCTGGGCGAGTTCGTCGCACGTAAGCGG
>JARRJI010000003.1:0-25723 GCA_037379595.1 Acidobacteriota bacterium
GTCAACTTTGCCTAGCCCTCGGCAAGAAGTTTCAGTAAAGGTTAATGAACCGATCCCTTTCGACCGGAACTCCCTGGCCCAAGCCTTCGAATCCTTCACACATGTTGCGGGGTCGCTGGAGAACTCCTATGCCCTGCTGCAGGAAGAGGTCGTCAAACTTAGGCATGAGCTGGAGATTAAGAACCGCGACTTGGCAAAAAGCCTGGCAGAAAACAGACGAATGCGAACGTATCTGGCCGGGATTCTGGAGGTTTTGCCTTGCGGAGTTCTGTCGGTCGATGAGGGTTTCCGGCTGCGCTTTGCAAATCCCCAGGCCCACGTTCTGTTGTCGACCAACCGGGACGCTGGCCTCGAGTCCTCGCTGCCGATTCCCGAAACGTTGCGTTCCCTGCTCAGAGAGGTTGCAGCGGAGCCCCGCGGTACGGAGCGGACGTGGGCCTTGCAGGCGCTGGAAGACACAAGGTTCCTTGCCGTAAGCTGCGTTGTGCAGTCGCAGAGCGCCGGCGCCGGCGGAGAGACCCTCTTCATCATTCGAGACGTGACGCAGGCGAAACGTCTGGACGAAGAGCGCGAATTTAGCCGGCGAATGCAGGCGCTGGCGGAAATGACGGCTGTTCTGGCACACGAGATTCGCAACCCGCTGGGAAGCCTGGAGCTCTTTGCGGGGCTGATCAGGGACGCCACAAAGGAGCACACGGAGGTTTCGCAATGGATCGTCCACATGCAGGCAGGACTGCGGGCTCTCTCAGCAACGGTCAATAACGTGCTCCATTTCCACTCGATGGTTCCGCCGCACTTGAAACCGCTGAATGTGGTGAGGCTTCTGGCCGATACGGTCGAGTTCCTGCAGCCCCTGGCCCTGCAACGGGGGATGGGGATCGAGCTTATTACGGATGAAAAGGAAATCCTGATTCCCGCAGACGCTCATCGGCTCCAGCAGGTCTTTTTCAATTTCACAATCAACGCCTTCCGGGCCATGCCCTCCGGCAAGACTCTAAGGATCCGCGCGGGAGTTGGACAACAAAGCGGACATCCTGCAGCCCGGATTGATTTTGAGGACGAGGGTGTGGGGATCTCAATGGACCATCTCGATAAAATTTTTGACCCGGGGTTCAGCACCGTCAAGAGCAGTCCCGGACTTGGGCTGGCGGTTTGCAGGAGGGTTATCGCACAACATAAAGGAAGAATCGAGGTTCAGAGCGAGGTTGGAAAAGGGACGACCTTCTCGCTCCATCTTCCGGTCCTGGGAAAACGCGTATGACGCCGAGCGTTCTGGTAGTCGATGATGAAATCGCAATGCGGGCGGCACTGGAAGCAAACTTCAGGCGTCAAGGCTGGAGAGTGCGGACGGCAAAAGGAAAGAATGAGGCGCTCGAGCTCTTTCGGTTCGAACCCGTCCCGCTGGTAATTACGGATATGCGCATGCCCGACGGCACCGGACTTGAGGTAGCGAAGGGCGTTCGAACCGTCAACCCGCTGACCAAAGTGATTTTGCTGACAGCCTTTGCCAATGTTCAGGACGCGGTCGCGGCCATGAAAGAAGGCGCCAGCGATTACCTGATCAAGCCTGCCTCGTTTGAGGAACTGCGCCGGGTTGCTCAGAATGTCCTGGACGAGACCGAAGGGACAAAGCTTCAGCCCGCCGAAAGCCGGCTGATCGGTGAATCACCAAGTTTTCGGGCTCTTCTGGATCGCGCCCGCCAGGCCGCCGAGTCCGGCGCCGACATCCTGATTGAGGCCGAGAGCGGTACCGGAAAAGAGTTGCTCGCCCGACTCATCCATGAGGCGAGCCGGCGCCGCAAGGGGCCTTTCGTGGCCGTCAACTGCGCGGCCTTCCCTGATACGCTCCTCGAAAGCGAACTCTTCGGCCATGTGAAGGGAGCGTTCACCGGCGCGAGCACCGCAAAACCCGGAAAGTTTGAACTGGCTCACAAGGGAACGCTGTTGCTCGATGAGATTGGGGAGATGCCCGTGGCCTTGCAGCCGAAGCTGTTACGGGTCCTGCAGGAACGAGAAGTCGACCGGCTGGGTGGCACGCGGGCGGTGCCGGTGGATGTCCGGGTGATCGCAACCACAAACCGTTCCTTGCGCAACCTGGCCCAGGACGGCAAGTTCCGTCTCGATCTTTACTACCGTCTTAACGTAATCCCCCTGGCGATTCCTCCGCTGCGCGAGCGACTCGAGGATATACCCTGTCTCGCCAGGCATTTCGCGCAAAAATACGCGGCTCCATCACGAGGCAGAAGTGTGATGCTGACAAAAGAGTTTGTCGACCGGTTGAAGGACTACGACTGGCCCGGCAATGTCCGCGAGCTGGAGAACTTTGTTCGCCGTGCCATCGCCCTCTCTGAGAATGGTGTCGTCAATGTCTCAGCTCTCGATGGGCTTGAAACCACGCCGGAGCCCTCTGCTTCCGGCACGCTGGAACCGGGACTCACCCTGCGCGATGCGGAAAAGGAACTCCTAACCCGCACCCTGGAAGCCACGGGCGGGAACCGAACACGAGCTGCAGCGATGCTCGGCATCAGTCTTCGAACCATTCGAAACAAAATCCGGGAGTATGGTTTGCCCCCAAGGGAGGCCGTATGAGCTGGCTTGATAACCAGTCCGTTCAGGGACTCGTCAACTATCTTGATGTCACTGCGCTTCGTGAGAAGCTGGCGGTCGGCAACATCGCCAATATTGATACGCCGGGTTACCGCACTCTCGACATCAATTTCCAGGACGCATTGCGTCAGGCCGACCAGGGAGCGGGAACGTCATCGCTTCCGCCGCCTGTCTTTCAAGTGAAGGGTTTGATCGAGCGCCCGGACGGCAACAACGTCAGCCTGGACCGCGAGAGCATCATCCTTGCCGGTGTTCAACTGGAGTACCGCACTGCAGCAGCGCTGTTGCATGAAGAATTCAAACGCATTCAGATGGCGATCAACGGCAACGGAGGAGCTTAAGCCATGAACCTTTTTAACATGCTCGACGTCAGCAGCTCGGCGCTGCTGGCGGAACGCCAGCGCGCAGAAGTCGTGGTCAGCAATCTGGCGAACGCGGAAACAACCCGGACTCCCGGCGGAGGCCCTTATCAAAGACACGAAGTCGTCTTTGGAAGCACGCAGATCGTCCCCGCCTCGTTCACACAGACATTCGATTCGGTTGCTGATTCCGCGGTCAAAGGTGTCCGCGTCGTCCGGGTAGTCAAGGATTCCGCGCCACCAATCGAGCGGTACGACCCTTCGAACCCGGATGCAAACGCCAAAGGATATGTGAGTTACCCGGCAATCAATCCGGCAGAGGAGATGGTGGACCTCCTTGAGGCGTCGCGAGCCTACCAGTTGAATGTTGACGCAGTTCAGGCGACGAAGAGCATGATCACGCAGGCACTCACAATCCTCAGCTGAGGATCCAGAACAGATCGGCTGCTCGATGTTTTTCTGAGCGTTTTCCTGGGGCTCATCAGAGGCTCGCTGAAAGCACGAGGCTTGGTTTTTTGGAGAAATTTAATGACTGGCATACCAACAGGTTTACCCCCCATCGACCCGTCGAGTTTCAATCGGCAGCAGGTCGATCAGATCAACAGCAACAAGCCGCAATTCGTAGACACGCTCAAACAGACCCTTCAACAAGCCCAGCAAATCCAAAGCGAAGCTGACCAGAAGGTATCGGCTCTGGCCGCTGGTAAGGGAGGGGATATCCAGGCCACAATGGTCGCCGTCGAAAAGGCCAACCTCTCATTCGAGCTTGCCATGGAGGTTCGCAACAAGATTGTGCAGGCCTACCGCGATGTCTACGACATGCAGTTTTAGGGGCTAAGTGATGGCTTTCGACACTTCCCAGGCTTTGCTGCAAGGCAAAACCCTGTTCCTCGGTCTCACCCGAAGGCAGAAGATCGTGATTGCCGCATGCCTGATCTCTGCCGTAGGGGGCTTGTGGTTTTTCGTTTCGCTTCTGGGAAGAGGAGATTACCAACCACTCTACTCGGGGCTGCGGCCTGAGGAAGCGAACATACTCGCCAAGCGGCTTGCCCAGGAGGGGATCCCTTCCCGAATTTCATCGGACGGAAAAAGCTTGAGTGTTCCCGGCGACCGTCTGGACAAGGCACGGCTCGATATGGCGGCGCAGGGACTTCCGCAAACGGGGCGCCTGGGCTTTGAAATCTTTGATCAGACGAACTGGGGAGAGAGCGACTTCGATGAAAAGGTGAACTACCAGCGGGCTCTTGAAGGCGAGCTGGAAAGGACCATTCAGGACCTGAATGACGTGGCGGCCGTCCGCGTACACCTTGTCCTGCCCCACGAATCGCTCTTTTCTGACCGTGAGCGGGAAGAGAAGGCCTCGGTGCTGGTGAAAGTTCGCAACGGCCCCCTGTCCGAAAAGTCGCTCAGAGCCATCACCTATCTCGTGGCCAGCGCGGTAGATACGCTTCGCCCTGAGAACGTTACCGTGGTGGATGCGGACGGCAATGTACCCATCGTCCTGCGGGGAGGCGTGAAACCCGGCTCGCCGGAAGGCGCTTCCGCCTATGAGCAGGCTTTGGACAAGAAGCTGGCAGCCACCCTGACACCCATTCTGGGAATTGATCACTATGTTGCCAGGGCAACGGTTGAATACGACACATCCTCAAAAGAGAATACACAGG
This sequence comes from Acidobacteriota bacterium, assembly GCA_037379595.1. Taxonomy (GTDB): domain Bacteria; phylum Acidobacteriota; class Terriglobia; order UBA7540; family UBA7540; genus SCRD01. The sequence continues at coordinate 4,631 of JARRJI010000003.1, forward strand.
AAGTCTACGACCCCAAAAATTCCGTCGTGCTGACTTCGCAGGTCACCAGCGACCAGTCAGCCGACGGTGGCGAATCGGGGATACCGGGCGCGGCCAGCAATGTCCCTCAGGACGTAATCAGCAACACCAGCAGCGCCGCAACTTCCTCCAGCGGCGGCGATCCCGCCAGTGCCGGTTCCTATGACAGTTCAGGTTCGGATCAGGAAACGGACGGCGAAACCAGCGCCAGCAAGACTTATGCCGTAGGACGCAGTGTGACCCATACGGTGCAGCCACCCGGAGGGATTCGAAGAATTTCTGCAGCGATCCTGGTGGATGATACAACTCAAACAAAGATGGTGAAAGGGCATGCGACAAGAGTCCGGCAGGCCCGCACCCCTGAGCAATTGAAGCAGATTCAGGCTCTGGCGGCCGCCGTGCTGGGGCTGGACGCGGCACGCGGAGATTTCGTGACGGTCGAAAATATTCCCTTTCACATTACTCCTCTGCACCCGTCTCCTCCGACCACAGGCGTAAAAAAAGTTCAACGGTTCCTCAACCAGAACGGGGATCTTGTCCGATATATCATCTTGGGCCTTCTTGGAGTGCTTCTGTTCCTTTTCGTGTTCAGGCCTCTGGTCAAACAGTTGGGCGCCACAATCCGCGAGATGCCGCGGGCGCTCCCCGGCCCCCGGGAGCCTGCACCGGCGCTTTCCGGGGCTGGAGGCGAGTTTTCTGGAACGGGACTGGCGTTTGAGGCAGCCGAGAGCCAACCCGGCGAGCAACAGGTGGAGGACAACCCCGAGAGGCCGGAAATCAACGCCTTGAAGGAAAGCTTGACGGAGAGGATCACGAAAGCCCCCGTGGAGTCAACCCATCTGATCCGGGGCTGGCTCAAGGAAAGCGAGCGTAAATGATGGAAACAGCTCGGACAGCTTCTGACAAGCTTACCGGAGCTCACAAGGCCGCCATTCTCCTGATAACACTTGGCGACCGAGCCGCCAGCGAGGTTCTTCGCTGTCTGCCGTCGAATGAGGTGCAACGCATCACCGCCGCAATCTCCAAGATCGACTATGTATCGCATGAAACCTCAGCCCAGGTTCTCGAGGAGTTTGACAGGCTTCTGACCGCTCAGGAATACCTGAGCATGGGCGGGCCCGAGTATGCAGAGAAGCTCCTGGAGAAGGCGTTTGGAGACGCCGAAGCCAAGCTCCTTCTCAGCCAGGCTTTGCATGGGCAGGAGATGAAAACGCTTGACTTGAGTAACCTCAGCCGGACGGATCCTCGCCAACTGGTCAAGCTCATCGAAGATGAACAGCCGCAGACGCTGGCCCTGATCCTGGCGCATCTCGGCTCCAAAGTTGGTTCCGCGCTGCTGGCACTGCTTCCGGAAGAGACACGAGCTTCCATTATGGAGCGGCTCGCAAAGATGGGACAGCTTTCGGGAGAGACGGTGCAAAGAGTTCTTCTTGGACTACAGGGAAAGTTCCAATCCATGGGAAGACAGGACAATCGGCTGGCATACGGAGGCGCAACGGCGGTTGCAGGGATTCTGAACGAAATGGATCCCACTCAAAGCAAGATGATCCTGGAGACCTTTGAACAGAATGATCCGAATCTCGCGGTCGCCATCCGAGACGCCATGTTTACCTTCGAAGATCTTCTGACTGTACCCGAAAAGAGCATTCGCGAAGGGCTTGGGGCCATTGACAAGAAGACGCTGGCCATCGCCTTGAAAGGCGTGTCAGAAGACCTGAAAAACCATATCTTCAAATGCATGTCGTCCCGAGCCGTCGAGATGCTGAAGGAAGACATGGAGTCCCTGGGCCCCATGCGAGTACGGGATGTGGCGAAAGCACAGTCCGAAATTGTCAGCGCGCTCCGCGAGCTCGAGATGGCGGGCAAAATCACTTTGCGAAGCGAGGAAGAAGATGCCTTTGTTGTCTAAAGCGACACTGCTGGAAGGCCCGGCAGAGAACACACACAGTATTCAGGAGTTTGTCTACCGTGGAGTTGAAGCCGCCAGTCCCAGCGGTGAGGAAGGCTTGAACCGGCTTCCTTCAAACTCAGAATGGTTGTGGAATGAGCCTGGGCCTCCGGTCAAGAACTCGCCGGCAGAACCGGAGAACAACGGTTCTGAAGAGGACCTCAAAGTTCTTGAGCAGAAGGCGTGGCAGGAAGGGTTCGACGAGGCGACGGCCCGTGCCCGTGAAGATCTGGAAAAAGCTCTGGCAGAAGAGCGGAACAGGCTGGCAAAAGCGCTGAGTGAATTTGCCGAAAGGCGGGAAGAGTATTTCCGGAACGTCGAAGGAGATGCTGTCCGCTTGGTTCTGGCAATTGCCCGCAAGGTGCTGCATCGGGAAGCTCAGGTCGACCCGTTGCTGCTGACCGGGGTGGTCCGAGTGGCGCTGGACAAGATTGCCAACGGCACGACCCTGAAACTTCGGGTACCGGCAATCCAAGCAAATGACTGGCGCGACGCCCTGTCTTCCCTGCCCGACCTTGATTCCGGCGTCGAAATCGTCGGCGACAAATCTTTGACAGGACCCGAGTGCCTGATTGTGACCGAAACGGGGACAACGGACCTTTCACTGGAGGCGCAACTGGCCGAAATTGAGCGGGGGTTTCTTGACCTGCTCTCGCAAAGGCCCGGAGACGCTCCCGTGGAGATAGAGGCTCCCTCCTACGCGGCTTGATTCAACTTTCAGCGGTTTCGCTCGACGGGGCATGACCAACTTGCTGAATTCATACCTTCATCATCTGGAACAGAGTTCCACCCTGCGCTGGTGGGGGCGGATCACAAAAGCAACGGGGCAGCTTGTCGAATCGGAAGGCCCCTACTGCGCCGTCGGCGAATGCTGTGAGATCCTCGACCGGGCGGGCCGTGCATACGAAGGTGAAGTCGTGGGTTTTCGCGGTCCGACGGTGCTCTCCATGACGCTTCAGAAAGTGGAGGGGATACATTTTGGCGACCGCATCACATCCTGGGGCGCCCGTCCGAGTCTTGGAGTGGGTGACGAGCTGCTTGGCCGGGTCATTGACGGTTCCGGCCAACCCATCGATTCAGGGCCTCCGGTCCGGGCGGAACGGAAGTGGCCGTTTCACGGGTCTCCGCCTCTGCCTCTGGAACGAGTTCCCATCCGCAAACCCATTGGCTGCGGAGTACGTGCGATCGATGGCTTGATTACGGCGGGACGCGGCCAACGCCTGGGAATTTTCGGCGGCAGTGGGGTCGGGAAAAGCACGCTGATCGGAATGATGGCCCGCGGAAGTTCGGCAGATGTCACGGTGCTGGCCCTGGTGGGAGAGCGCGGCAGAGAGGTGCGAGAGTTTCTGGAAAAAGCCCTGTGCTCGGAAGGCATGCGACGCTCGGTCGTGGTGGTTTCAACATCCGATCAGCCGCCCCTTCTCCGTATCCGGGCAGCCCTGGCAGCCTCATCGGTCGCAGAATACTTCTGTTCGCGCGGGAAGAACGTTCTGCTGGTGGCGGACTCCCTCACCCGCGTCGCGATGGCCCAGCGCGAAATCGGGCTCGCAGCGGGAGAACCCCCGACTTCCCGTGGATACACGCCATCCGTTTTCACCCTTCTGGCCCGGCTGATTGAGCGCGCCGGCAATTTCAGCCACGGAAGCATCACGGGTTTCTACACCGTTCTCATGGAAGGCGACGATCAGCAGGACCCCCTGGTCGATGCGGTCCGCGCCCTGCTCGATGGACATATTGTGCTGGATCGGCGGCTGAACATGCAAAACCACTTTCCTCCCATCTCGGTCCTGGACAGTCTGAGCCGCCTGATGACCTCCGTCTGTTCTCCGGAGCACCTTGAGAAGGCGCGGCATCTTCGCAAGCTTCTGGCTGCATACGCGGCTTCAGAGGACCTGATCCGGGTAGGAGCTTATCAGAAGGGGCTCGATCCGGTGCTCGATCGCGCCATGGCGGTGCTTCCGGCCCTCAACGAATTCTTGCAGCAGGAAGCGGGCAAGCCTGTCTCCTTCGACGAGGCCGCGGCGGCGCTGCTTGCGCTTCCCGGGTAAACTCACCATGCCCTTCCAGTTCTCGCTTCGCGCCCTCTTGCGGCTTCGGCAAAGTTACGAACAGCGCGAGCGCATGCGCCTCAGTTTGTTGAACGCAGCCTATGGCCGCCTCCGGCAGGAGTACGAAGAAACTGTTCTCCATAGAAGGCTTGGCATTGAAGATCTTGGAAACAGGCTTCGCGACGGAATGGCCGGGAGCGAGTTGCGGCTCGCTACGGACCTGCTCCAGCGGTCGGCAGACCGGCAGCTCCAATTAAAGGAACAGATGAAGGCACTCGAAATTCAAGTCCGAAAACAGACCGAAACCTTTCTAGAATCTCAGAGGAAGCGCAAAATCCTTGAGAGCCTGCGCGAACGCGAATTGCACGCTTACGAGCTGAATCAAAACCGGCGAGAACAGCAACGGATTGATAACCTATTCGTGCAACGCCGGCGATTCCAGCGCGGCGGTTAGATGTTTCCTCCTATCATGGGCAAAGGTTGCCCACTCCTAAAGTTCTTGGCCCCAAATCATTCCCCAGACACATCACGACCCGCTCGATAACCTGCTGAATTCAGGAACACTATCATCCCGTCGACAATGCCTATCGGATCTGGACACTCACATGCAATGAAAGACATGTTCGAAGAACCGGTGAACGATGAGCGTGAGAGTCTTGCCAAGCCAGAACGTACCTTTACCACCTACGGCCGGTGGAGCACGAGCAACTGCTGGAGCACCAGCGGGGCCACCGGCAGGCAAGACGCATTTTGGAAATTTTCTGGACAAAGCGATGAAGAACGATGGCCCTCAGCCCCAGCCGAAATCCCCACAGGGCAGCGCAAGTCAGAAAGCCGGCAAACCAGCGATATCTCAAAAGTCATTACACGCTGCTGTCAACCCTCAAACTCCCGCTATGCCACTGGCAGATTCAAACTCAGCCGGCAGCGTTCCACATGCGATGGCCCCGGACCAAATGCCTCAAAAGACCGGCGCCTTTGCAAGCAAGGCGCAGCCTTCTTCCCGTGATGCACAATTGCCGGCGGTCATTACGGCCCGGCAGTTTCAACCTGGTCCGGCAGGAATCCAGCTTGCGGAGGGAAGTTCTGCGCTGCCCCTGAACACAACAGGTCTTTCACAGCTTCTGGCTCAGGGGGACCCGAGCGGGAATAAACACGGGCAAACGGGAACCGGGCCTGAGAAGGAACCTGCAGTTGCGCCGCTCACTCCACATCCCACTCAGCAAGACTTTATATCGACAGGACTGCCGCTCGTCCTTTCACCATTGAATCAGGCAGGCCGCGATCCAAGAGATCTTCTGCAAGCCCTCGATATGCCCGTAAACGACGCGGCGGAGCCAGCCGCTGCGGCCTTGCCGGCACAGGGGCAAGCACAAGACCCATCCAAGGGACCGGCACTTCAGGTAACTGACAAACACCTGCAAACGGCGTTGAACGAGATGGAGAACGTGCAGCTCAGCTCCTTGCCTGCGGCTGCGCCCCAGGCAAGGCCTCCTCTCCCCGCTAGCCCGCAGGCTGCCAAAGTGCCCGCGCCGCATCAAAACAACAGCAACCTTTCGCCGGATTCAGCCAATGGCATCCGGCAAGAGCCGGCAAAAGTCAACCTTCAAAATTCCGGCAGAGACAACGGAGTTTCGAATGCCAGCGCGCTCCACGACGGCGCAAGTCTCCTCCAGACAAGTACTCCGGCAGCAGGTTCGTCGAGCGATGCCCGGAACGAGGGCAAATCCGGACAGGATTCATCGGCCAGGCACCCTGAGACTTCGGCAACGCCGGGTTCGGGGCCTGGTTCGGCGTCCGGCAGCTTCAGCTCAGCAACAGCGTCCGCGATGGCCACCTCAGCCAACAGGTTGGCGACCGTGCCCGGACAGATTACTCCAGCAAACGCCACACCCGTCGGCGCAGGCTCTTTGCCACAACCTGCTGCGTCTCACGCCGCAGGGGCAGTCAAACTCACGTCGCCGCTTGAGTCGCCTCCTAGCCCTGCCAGCAGCGTGGTCAACTCGGCGTCACTGCTCCAGGCCCAGGGGAAAACAGAAATGCGCGTTGCTCTGCAGACGGATAGCCTCGGGCCCGTGGAGCTCCACGCCGTTCTCGACTCCGGACGCGTAGGGGCCTCCATTGCTGTCGTCAACCATGAAGCCCACACGCTTCTGACGAACAACCTTCCCGCGCTTCAGCAGACGCTGACCGATCAGAACGTGCGGCTCGATCACCTTTCTGTACTGAATACCCCGATGAACAGCGGAACCAACACGGGCGCCGGAGGAGGGTCGCACTCAGGGACACACTCGCAATCGGGGCGCAACACTCCGGGGTGGGCTTTTTCGCGGCCTACCATGGTCTCCGGCAACAAAGAAAGCTCGGTCACTGACGGGCTGCGGGGACGGCTCAGTGTACACGCATAGATTTTGAATTGTAAGGGAGGAAGCAAACGATGACGACCATCAATCCACTCGCAGCCAGTACCGAAACCAACTCCTCAATAAACAGCAGTTCCGGCACTTCGACTGCGACGAGTGGACTTCAGCAGCAGAAAATCACGACCCAGGATTTTATGACCCTGCTCACAACTCAACTCCAGAATCAGGATCCAACAAATCCGGTCGACCCCACACAGTTTGTGACTCAGCTGGCCCAATTTACAACACTCGATCAGGTCAGCCAGATCAACGAACTGCTTCAGGTACTCGTACAGGGCGCTCTCGCTCCAACCGGTTCCCAGACGCCTTCCGGGACCGCTTCAAATTCGGCTGTCGCCTCGGGCACCGCCCAGGCCGATGACAGCTTGCTATAGGCGAATGAAGGTCATTGGACCTTCGACCTTAAAGAATTTAGGAGAACACCGATGCCATCCTTCTCGATTCCAGTTTCAGGGCTCCTGGCCAGCGACGAAGCCTTATCAACCATTTCCAATAATCTGGCCAACATGAACACCGTGGCGTATAAGGGAATCACGCCGGAATTCAGCGATCTTTTATATCAGCAGATCGGGTCCACCGGAGCGGGAAACCCGATCGAGGTCGGTCTGGGGACTCAGATGAGCGCCACTTCGACCGATTTCACACAGGGCAACATCCAGAATACCGGGGTCCCCACCGATGTGGCCATCGAGGGCGATGGGTTCTTTCAGGTCGAAAAAGACGGTGTGACCTTTTACACCCGCGACGGAAATTTCGCGAGAAATCCGGAAGGCCAGCTTGTCACACAAGATGGCGCCAACGTGATGGGCTACACGGCAACGAACGGGGTCATCAGCAACAATGGTGTGCTGAGCCCGCTTTCCATTGACGTCGGGCAGATCAATCCCCCCAATGCCACCGGAAACGTCCAGGTCGACATGAATCTGGATGCAAGCGCGGCCACCAATTCGACCTTCAGCACCAACGTCCAGGTCTTTGACTCGCTGGGGACGAGCCACCTTCTGACCTTCACCTTTACCAAGCAGGGATCTGGCACCTGGAACTATAACATCACAATCCCGGCGGCAGACGTCGGGCAAACAGGTACTCCGGTTTCCGTCTCGACCGGCACGCTTACTTTTGACGGCAATGGAACTCTTACTTCGCCGGCTACTGATGTGACGGGAATCAACATCGGCGGCCTCGCCGATGGTGCCAACACCCTCACTTTCAACTGGAACCTTTACGACAGCAACAACAATCCGGTGGTGTCCCAGGTAGCTGGAACTTCAGAAGCATCGTCTTCGACGCAGGACGGATTTGCGAGCGGAACTCTGTCAAGTTTTTCGATCGGATCGGATGGCACAATTCAGGGCAGCTTTACAAATGGACAAACACAGGCAATCGGGCAGATCGTTCTGGCAACCTTCCCAAATTCTGAAGGGCTTCTGCGAACGGGTTCGAACAATTACATGGTCTCTCTCGCTTCCGGCTTGCCTACCGTCGGAGTCCCCGGTTCGGGCGGACGCGGAACGCTTTCCGGAGGCGGCCTTGAAGGCTCCAACGTCGACATCGCTTCGCAGTTTTCGCAACTGATTCTCGCTCAGACCGGGTACGAAGCCGATGCAAAGGCCTTTACGACCTTCGACAATGTGATCCACGTGGCACTCAACCTGGTCAGTTAGCCGCGCGGTCGGAAGCTAAGAATCTTCTTAACCAGAGCCAGAGAAACTATTGAAGGAAGCCGCTCTCGAAATACCTTTAGTCGCTTTCCGAGCAGGCTCTCATTAGCGTTTTCTTGGGATTGGATGCGCCGGATTCGCGTTCACGCGGCACGCTGCTTCAACGCCTTCTCGCCAACGCCCTGTAACCACGCAACAAATCAGGCTGTTTTCAGCTTCCAGACGTTTCGATTTGTCCACCCCCATACCTCGCGGGCGTTTGGCAAAGCACATGCTGTGGCAACAGAGGTATGGGAAACAATCCAAACAACGCTCCGCAACAGCGGGAGTCCGGATCGAAGAAGCTCGTCCTCATCGCAGTCGCCGGGGTGATGTTTCTCGCGCTGGGAGGCGGGGGCTTCTGGTACGCCTCGCATCAAAGCCTGCCTTTTGTGGGGCGCCCAACAAGAACCACGTCAAGGACAAGGTCGAAGGACGCTCCGCCCGTCGCCGTGTTCCAGCTACAGAGTTTTGTTGTCAACCTGGCCGATCCTGACCACTCGGCTTTTCTCCGAATCGGAATTGCACTGGGTTTGGAGAAGCCCCTGGCAGCGAGCGGCGACTCTGAAAAGAACTCGCCGTATACGCCCCAGGTCCGCGATGCTGTTCTGGGCGTTCTCTCAACCTGGAAGTCGCAGGACCTTCTGGCCCCCGAAGGAAGAACAAAGCTCAAGAAGCAACTGCTCAAAACACTGCAACAAAAGATTCCCGAGATGGGCGTGACGGACATTTATTTCACGGACTACCTGGTCCAGCAGTAAGGAATGGCTCGTGGACAAAGAATCTACAAAGACAGACGCGGAACAAAAGAGCAGCGTAGCCCCCGGCAGCGAAGACGATTCCTGGGAGAGCGTATCCGGGCTCCCCTGTCACCTGAGCGTGGCCCTGCCTGTAGCGGGATTCAGGGTCCGCGACTTGCTGGAATTGGAAATCAAAACGGTGGTCGATACGCGCTGCAACACCAACAATTCCGTGCCCGTCTGGGTCAATGCGGTCAGGATCGGGGAAGCGGAATTTGATGTCTTTGGGACACGCCTGGCCATTCGAATTGACGAGTTGGGATAAGGTCGGCGGCAGCTTTTGAACTTCCCGAAGTCGGACGAAGCCCATGTTAAGAGTCATTACAGGCATCAAGAATCTCCTGGCCCATGCGCAAGGCATTCGGTGCAAGCGAAAAGATCGTGTCATGCACCTTTGCGAAACGCTGTCGCTGGGCGACCGAAGATTTCTGGCGCTGGTGCGGGTGGGCGAGCAGAAGTTCCTGGTAGGGGCGGCGGGAGGCTCCGTTTCGCTGCTGACGCAAATCCCTTCCCGGCAGGAGCCGGAAAGCCACGGCCGGCAAGCGGAAGACGTTGCACTGTTCGGTATCAAGGATTACAAAACATGGAGTTAAGTTTCAGGCGCGCCTGCAAGGGAGCGATGGCGCTGATCGTGGTGGTGCTTGGAGCCAGCCTATCGGCCTTTGCGGCTCGCGGGCCGGCAAGGTCGACGGCCCTGCAAATTCCTGGCGTGGGCTCTGTGTCATGGACGATTCTCATTTTCCTGACCTTCATTACGCTGATCCCCGCCGTGCTACTTTCAATGACGCCATTCGTGCGCATCCTGGTGGTGTTCCATTTTCTTCGCCAGGCACTGGGGACCGAGAGCGCGCCCAGCAACCAGATCCTGATTGGCCTGGCGCTGTTTTTGACTTACTTCATCATGCAGCCGGTGGCGGGCCAGATTTTTCAGGCTTCGGTCGTGCCCATGGAAAACGGAAAGGTCACCGTTTGGCAGGCTCTGGACCGCAGTGCCGCCCCGATCCGAAATTTCATGCTGAAATTCACGCGCGAAAAAGACCTGGCGGTTTTCGTCAAGGCGGCCAACCTGCCAAGGCCCAAAAGTCCCAAGGACCTTCCGCTTCGCGTTGTGGTGCCCGCCTACATCATTTCGGAACTTCAGGCAGGGTTCCAGATCGGCCTGGTGCTCTTCCTGCCGTTCATGGTGATCGACCTGGTCGTGGCTTCGGTGACGACGTCGGTCGGCATGCTTCAACTGCCGCCCGTGGTCATCTCGACGCCGCTCAAAATTCTGCTGTTCGTGATGGTGGACGGCTGGAGCCTGGTGGTGGGCTCGCTGATCAAGAGTTTTCATTGAGGTGGAAGCGTGACTCCGGAAAAGACTGTAGATCTGGCACGGATGACGATGGAAGTGACGCTGTGGCTCTCGACCCCCATCCTGGTGGTGGCCATCATTGTCGGCCTGGTAACGAGCATCCTGCAGGTGATGACCTCGATCCAGGAAACAACGATCGCCACCGTGCCCCGGCTGGCCGCGGTGGGCCTGACGACATTCGTTCTGATGCCGTGGTTGCTTCGCAAGCTCGTCTCGTTTGCGATACTGCTTTTCTCGAATTTCCACCCGTATCTCGGCTAAGGCAAGAAGATGGATCTCCAGACAGTGCTGATGCATACCGTGGACAAGGCTTCGTTGATTGGAGCTCGTGTCAGCATGTTGATGGCTTTCGCCCCCTTCTTTGGCGGCTCGGCCATTCCCCTGCCGGTCAAAGCCGGGCTCACGGTTGGAATTACAGCGGTCCTTTATCCGGTCTTCAAGTCTTTTCCCAATGTTCCGGACGTTGTGGGCTGGCTGGAGATCATCATGGGCGAGGCCGCGGTGGGTCTGGTCATTGGCCTGGTGATGAAATTCGTCTTTGAGGGGATTGAACTGGCGGGCGCTATTGTGGGATTCCAGATGGGCTTCTCTCTTGAAACGGCAATCGATCCGACCACCCAGGCCGCTTCGCCGGTCCTTTCGGTCTTCTACCAGACGCTGGCGCTCCTGTTTTTCCTCCAGCTTGGCATGCACCGCTGGATGCTGCTGGTTCTGGCCAGAAGTTACAGCTATCTGCCCATTGGTGCAGCCCGGCTGGGAAGCTCAGGAATAGCGGCGGTGATGCACGCTTCAGGAAGCATCTTCCTGATCGGGATCGAAATGGCGGCACCCATCATGCTGGTTACTTTTCTGACCGATCTCACAATGGGGTTCCTGAACAAGGCGGCGCCGCAGTTTCCGGTGATTTTTACCTCCATCTCCGTCAAGAATCTGGCCGGTTTCATTCTGATGTTGCTGACCTTTGGCCTGTGGCCGGGAATCCTGCATGGTTATTTCGAACGCGCCCTGTGGACCACCGAGCGGGTCCTGCACCTGTTGTGAGAAGGATGAGGCATCGTGGCAGACGCTGATCGCACAGAAGAAGCAACGCCGCATAAGCGAGCCAAAGCGCGCGAAAAAGGGCAGATCGCCCGCAGCCGGGAACTGCCCACGGCGCTGGCACTGACCGCTATCGTGATGGTTCTGGACTGGTATGCCAAAACGTTTCTCTTCGAGTGGCGGGCGTTCTTTGCCCAGACCCTGGCAATGGCTCATTCGAGCAGTTTTGGCAACTTTCTCTACATGATGCAGACAACGACCAGGGTCACGGCCTACTGGGTTGTTCCCTGTCTTGTTCTGGGCGTTGTTCTCTCCGTAGCGGGCAATGTTGGCCAGGGCGGCGTCGTCTTCGCCACGGAAGCGCTCACTCCCGATTTCGCGCGGATGAGCCCGTCAGCCAATCTCAAAAAGATCTTTTCGATCGGGGGCCTTGGGAATCTCCTGAAGTCCCTGATCCCGATGGCCGTGATCGCCTACCTTGCGTTTGCAATGGTCGTCCGCGACTGGCACTGGATTGTTTTGTCTTCGGGCGTCAGCGCGCGCGCTTCCATTGTCTGGCTGATGAGCCGGGCATACGAAATCTCCTGGAAGTCGGGGATGGTCTTTCTGGGCTGGTCGGCGTTCGACTATCTTTTCCAGCGTACCCAGCTCAGCCGGCAGCTCCGCATGAGCCGTCAGGAAATTATTCAGGAAAACAAGGACACCATCGGCAATCCCCAGATCAAGATGCGCATTCGGAAGCTGCAGAGGCAGATGCGCCGCCGCATGATGATGCGGGACGTGGCCAAGGCGGCGGTGGTGATTACAAACCCGACCGAGTACGCCATTGCCCTCCGGTATGAGCCCGGGGCCATGCCGGCTCCGGTTGTGGTCGCCAAAGGGCGCAACCTTCTTGCCCGGCAGATCCGCCGGGAAGCGGTCTGGCACAATGTCCCCATCGTCGAGAATCGCCCCCTGGCGCACGCTCTCTATCGCGCCGTGCAGGTCGGCCAGGCGATTCCGCCGGCCCTGTACCTCGCCGTGGCGGAAATCCTTGCTTTCATTTTCCGCGCCCAGTCAGCCTCGCGCACCGCCAGGAGGGAAGGACCGAAAGCCGGCAACGCTCAAAGGAGTCGTCCCTGATCCATGACACCTCAACCCGCTCTTAAACCGTCTGTCAACCGCTCGCACCGCGACTGGATCGTTCCTCTGCTCGGTGTGGCCTTGGTGTTTGTCATGCTGGTGCCCATTCCGGCCATGCTGCTCGACATCCTGCTGGCCACCAGCATTACAACCGGGGTTCTGGTTCTGCTGGTTTCCATGTATATCCAGCGGCCGGTGCAGTTTTCGGTCTTCCCTTCCCTGCTGCTTCTCCTCACCCTGTTTCGCCTGTCGCTGAACATTGCGAGCAGCCGCCGCATTCTGCTTCATGGCAACCAGGGGCCCGCCGCGGCCGGAAGAGTGATTGAGGCTTTTGGCCAGTTCGTCGTGGGCGGGAATTACATCGTTGGCTTCGTCATCTTCCTGGCCCTGATCGCCATCCAGTTTCTTGTCGTTAACCATGGGGCGGTGCGCATCGCAGAAGTCACGGCCCGGTTTACACTGGATGCGCTCCCCGGCAAGCAGATGGCCATCGACGCGGATCTCAGCGCGGGCCTGATCGATGAAAACGAGGCGCGTAAGCGGCGAGTGCAGATTGCGCGCGAGGCGGAGTTCTACGGGGCGATGGATGGCGCGGCAAGATTCAGCCAGCGCGACGCGCTGGCCACCATCCTGATCACGGCCATCAACATCGGGGCGGGTTTTCTGATCGGGATCTTTTATCTCGGGCTCTCTTTCCAGGAGGCCGTGCGGACTTACACCATTCTGACCGTCGGCGACGGGCTGGTCACCATCATTCCCTCGCTGCTGGTTTCTGTGGCAGGCGGCATGGTCGCAACCCGGGCTTCTTCCGAGGCCAGCCTCGGAACTGACCTGGGCCGCCAGTTGCTGCCACGAACCCGTCCGCTCTGGATCGCTGCCGGGGTCATGCTGGCCCTGGGACTGATTCCGGGTTTGCCGAAATTGTCGTTCTTCCTCCTTGCCGGCGTCATGGCTTTCCTGGCCCGGAAATCGAAATCCCTGCGGCTTGCCGAAGAGGCCGCCGCCAAAGCGCAAGCCGCAGCACCTAAATCCAAAGCGGCTGAGGCACCACCGGTCCTGCCCCAGCTGGACGAACTCAGCATGGAAGTCGGCTACGCTCTGGTGCCGCTGGTTGATGAGGCTCAGGGCGGCCAGATGCTGAAACGGATCAAGGCCCTGCGCCGCCACTTGGCTTTGCAGCTCGGCTTCGTGATTCCGCCGGTGCATATTACGGACAACCCCCAGCTCAAACCCCGGGAATACATTGTCCGGCTGCGTGGCGTCGAGATTGCGAGGTGGCAGACGGAGGGAAATTGCCTTCTGGCGATCAGCGCGGAAACTCCCGCCCCGCCGCTCGAAGGCAAGGATACGCGCGAACCGGCATTTGGCGTGGCGGCGAAATGGATCGATCCCAGCCAGCGCGAAGTGGCGCTCGCCATCGGTTACGCCGTGGTGGACCAGACGTCGGCGATCGCCACGCACCTGGCCGAACTCATCAAGCGCTTCTCGCACGAGCTTTTGAGCCGGCACGAAACAAAGCGCCTCATGGACGCCCTGTCCGAGTCCCACCCCAAGCTGGCGGAGGAACTGGTACCCAAGGTGCTGAGTCTCGGTGAGGCACACCGCGTCCTGCAGCAACTCCTGCGGGAGCAGGTATCCATCCGCGATCTCCCGGCCATTCTCGAGACCCTGCTTGATGCATCGGCCGCAAACAAGAATCCGGTCATGCTGGTGGAAGCGGCACGGCAGGCCCTGGGCCGCTCGCTAGTTCAACCTTTAGTCAACGAAGAAGGAAAGTTGACCGTGGTCACGTTGGATCCGCAACTGGAGGAGCAGATCTACCAAGCTTTTGATTCGCAGCCCGGAGGGGAACAGACAAAAGCCGCACAGACGACTTTCCTGCGCCGGATCCTGGACGGGCTCCGTCGACTGATGGGCGAACAGATTGCTCTGGCCTCGCCGGCTCTGCTCTGCAGTTCTCCGGCGCGGTTCCACCTGCGACGGCTGCTGGAGCCTTTCCTGCCTAAGCTGGTGGTGTTGTCACCGGGTGAGATTCCGAATTCCGTGACGATCCAGTCCATGGGAGTTGTGCATTGAAGCCGAAGACCGGCACGAGGAAGCCGATGATGACAACTTTAAAAGCAGCGAAGCTCAACTACGAGGCGGTTTCAAACCTTGACGAGGAGGAGCGCAACCGGCTCCTCATGGAGAACCTGCCGCAAGTCCATTACATTGCCAAGCGCATCCATGACCGTCTTCCTCCCCACGTGCAACTGGAAGACCTGGTCCATGCGGGCGTCGTGGGACTTCTGGAAGCAATTCGCAACTTCGATTCTTCACGGGGAACGCAGGTCAAGACTTACGCGAAGATGCGGATTCACGGTGCGATTCTGGACAGCCTCCGCGAAATGGACTGGGGGCCGCGGTCGGTGCGGCGCCGGGGACGCGAGTTGGAAGAGGCCCACCGCTCTCTTCGTATGAAACTGGAACGGCCACCCTCCGAAGAGGAACTGGCCGGTGAGATGAATCTCAGCCTCGAGGACCTTCGCGGCCTGTTGTCCGACCTTCGCGGCCTGAACTTGGGAAGCATTCAGGCAATGGAAGAAGAGGGCAGCGGCGGTCACATCTTCAAATACACTCCCAACTCGCCGGATGAAGACCCGTACTACCTCTGCCTGCAATCGGAACTCCGGGACTACCTGGCCAAGGCGATCGAGGAATTGCCGGAGAGGGAGCGGCAGCTTCTGGCTCTCTATTACAAGGAAGAGTTGACGATGAAAGAGGCCGGCGCGGTGCTTGGAGTTGGCGAAGGCCGTGTTTCGCAAATCCATTCGGCAGCGATGGCGCGGCTGAGGGTTCGGATGCAGGAACTTCTCGGCGAGCGGCCGGAACGGGCCAGCCGTCTGAAGGGATCCCGAGAGGCATAGCCATGGAAAAAGCGCTGAGCCAGGATGAGATCAATGCTCTTTCGCGCGTCGCTGCGGAAGGCAGAGTTACCTCAAGGGTGACGGCGAAGGGTGGCAACTGTGTTCCTTTTGTCTTTGGCAAGGCCTCAAGCATCTCGAAGCAGCAGGTTCGGGACGTCGCTCAGATCCATGAGGCTTTCATCTACAACCTGGGAAACCGGCTTTCGTCCAGCCTGCAAGTTTCGGCGGAAGTCATTCCAGCGTCCGTTGACGAATTGCCGTATTCCGACTTCGTCCAGACGATTCCTAACGGCACCTATCTTGCCTCTCTCGAGGTGTGGCCGACGCATTCCCTTGCGATCTTGAGCCTCGATCTTTCGATTGCACTGGCGACCATCGATCTGATGCTGGGCGGAAGTGGCAAGCCGGCGCCCGTTCAGCGCCAAATTACGGAAATCGAGGAAAAGGTCCTTCAGATGGTGCTGGATATGATTTGCGAGGAGCTCAAGACCACCTGGCGACAGGTCGTTGAAGTCAATTTCTCATTTGACCGTTCCCACCGCGCCGTGGACCTCTTTCGCCTGATGCCGTCCTACGAGAAGATTCTCCTTCTTACCTTTGAGATCCGGATGACCAGCCTTTCCGGTACTCTGACTCTGGCCTTCCCGGCCACCGCCTCTTCGTTGCTGGTGCGAAACCTGGCGAAAAAAGGCACCCGCACCCAGGGGCGGTCGCCCGAATTCCAGGTCCGCCTCCAGAAACGGCTTAAAGAGTCCGTCTACCGCGTTGAGGTTCTGCTGCCGCCAACCCGGATCAGAGGTGGAGATCTGCTGTCGCTCAAAGCGGGCCAGACACTCCTGATCCAGCATTCGGTCAGCGAACCCGCAGCCGTGCGAGTCGCGGGGTGCAAGATGTTTTCCGCATTCCCGGTTCGTATCGGCAGACGGCGCGGCGGATTGGTCCACGAGAAATTCCCAATTTCATTTTCGTCCGAGAAGGTAAGCGAGTGAACACGATGGATACCTTGAAACCAGCCGCGCGAAGCCGCGAATATCTTGACCTCTGGGCTCGCCTCATTTCCGAGTCTTTAGGCCGGCTTGCCGGCGCAAAAGTGACGGCGGAGACCATCGCCGGCGAAGAGAGTGCGGGAGCCGCTTCGGAGGATGATGAAACCGGCGTCTGCGTTCGATTCGCCGCCGGCAGCGCGGGCGAGCAGTCCTTCCTGCTCAAGCAACGGGACGCTCGCCGACTGGCGCAGCTTGCCAGCGGCGGGACGACCGGAGGGGACGCCGCGCCAAGGCTCGATGGCCAGAGGACGGTGGAAGGACTTTTCAGCGGGATCGCCTCAAGAATTCCGGTGGCGGACTGGCTGGGATTCGATGCGGCCCTCGAGGTTTCAGGCGACGAGCGGTCGGAATGGGCAAGCGCGGTCCAGGCAGCGTTCCGCTTTTCGACTCCTCGGGGCCCCTTGCTGGTTCTCGAGGCCCGGATCAGCCCGGAACTCGCCGCGGCACTTGAGCCCGCGCAGGATTCGAAAGCGACTGAAAGGGAAAACCCGCCGGAACTCGCTTCGGCTCGTGAGCCCACGCAGGCTTCGCAACCAATTGGAAGAGAAAGCCCGCCGGAAATCACCTCGGCTCCTGAGCCCGCGCAGGCTTCGCAACCAATTGAAAGGGAGAGCCCGCCGGAACTCGCCTCGGCTCTTGGGCCCGCGCAGGGCTCGGAAACGACTGAAAGCGAAAACCCGCCGGCAGTGGTCCCGGGAGTTTTCCGTGCAGCCCCGGAAACTGTGCGGGACAGTCGCCTGGAGCTGCTGATGGACGTCGAGCTGGAAGTGGTCCTCCGTTTCGGGCAACGCGAAATGTTGCTGCGCGATGTCCTCCATTTAACACCCGGTACCGTGTTGGAACTGGATCAGCAGGTTCAGGACCCCGTGGAACTGCTGGTCGGAAACAAAGTGGTCGCCTGGGGCGAAGTTGTGGCGATCGACGGGAATTACGGCCTTCGCATTACCAGCCTTGCCAGCCGGAAAGAAAGGCTGGAATCCATAAGGAAGTAGACGGATATGACGACAGAATCTCTTACTCCCAGTTGTGAGAACCGCCAATGTTCGCAGGCGCGGGGTTCGTGGCTCGCGCGTTGGCGGCAGCCGAAAGGCATCTGGCTTAACCGGAGATGGTACTGCAGCCCGGAATGTTTCGAACAAGGGGCGGCGGCAGAATTCTCCCAACTTAACCTGAAAGGTGAACGGAACAAATCCATTCGGTACCGTGTGCCCCTGGGCCTTCTAATGCTTTCCAAGGGTTTCATCTCCAACCAGGCCTTGCAGGAAGCTCTCAGGGCCCAGCGCGAGTCGCACAAGGGCCGCTTTGGAGAATGGCTCATCGAATTGGGAATTATTACTGAGGAACAGCTGACCACCGCGCTTGGAATGCAGTGGGGATGCCCGGTCTTTCATCTGGCTCAAAGCCCGGGCTTCAGTGAATGCGCCCTGATGGTGCCGCTCTATGCCATGGAAACCGCGCGGATGGTTCCGGTGCACTTTCTGGCGGCGAGCCGCACGCTCTACCTTGCATTCTCCGAGGGCATTGACTTTTCGACGCTGCGCAGCATCGAGCAGATCCTGGATTGCAGAACCCAGCCCTGCGCCATCAGCCGAAGTGACATGGCGGCGGCGCACGACGCAATCCGGCAGATGGACCGGCCATCGGAAACGCTGCTGGATTGTCCGCGCGACTTTCACGATCTGGCGCGTGAGGTCCGCGAGTGGGCTGAGTCCAATCAGGCCGAGCGCGTGGGAGCGGTCACCTGTCCCGACTGCCTCTGGGTTCTGATTGAGAGTCCGGCGGTCGTCGGCCACCTGTTGTTCCGCTTCCCGCAAGTTCAGCCGATGGTGTCGCCTTCGCCGGCTCTACAAACGCTTTACGGCAACCAGGAGCCGGCGTATTTGTGATCCCGGCAAGCGCTTCGAAAGCTCGAATGGAATGCCTGCTGTTTTCTTAAAGGCCAGTGTCCCCGTGCCGATAAAACTCAGCAGGGAGGAAGCCAACGCGGTTGGGCGCGTCACCTGTCAACCGACTTTCCCCCAACCGGGCCCACGATGGCTTCAAGGAGCCCGTACCTCATGGCACAATTAGGCCAGGCTGAGAAGCCGCACAACTACCCGAACGCTCTCTACAAGGAAATCGCCCTGTTCCGCCCCTCAACGTCGGTGCAGCAAACCAATAGCTTGCTGAATACGACTCCCGTTGATCTCAGGAGACTTGGCGCGGCGGCCAGGAATGATCCCGATCTGGCCGTCGAAACC
This sequence comes from Acidobacteriota bacterium, assembly GCA_037379595.1. GTDB lineage: Bacteria > Acidobacteriota > Terriglobia > UBA7540 > UBA7540 > SCRD01. The sequence goes on from JARRJI010000003.1 coordinate 23,274, forward strand.
GTCCGGTTCTGCAACTCCTCGCTCTTCCGACTCCCGAGGCCCGTATCGAGCCTGGAACAGGCGGTCGTCGCCACCAATGCGGAGACTGTCCGGATCCTGCTCCTGACCTGCTGGCTGACCCGGCTGAGCGGCAGCAAAGTTGCGATGCGCGAAAACCAGTTGTTCTGGAGCCACAGCCTTCTGGCCGCCCAGATCAGCCGCAGGATCAGCGAATGGACGGGGCTGGTCCAGCCGGAACAGGCCTTCCTTGCGGGGTTGCTTCACGACGTCGGCAATCTGCCTTTTCTGACTTTGTTCTCAAGTGGAGGAGTTGCAAGGCAGCAGGGCCTCTTCGAAGATCTCGGTGAGTCCATCGAGTCGCAACGGCGCCGCTTTGGAACAGACCACTGCGAGCTGGGCGAAAGATTAGCGGTCGCTCTGGGTTTTCCTTTTCCGCTGGCCGAAGTGGTTTCAAAGCACCATCAGCCCGGGGACGCCATCCGCGGATTTCCACTCCTGTCGATTGTTGGCGCCGCAGAAGCGATAACACAGGCGAGTCACGATCGTGCAAAGCAGGAAATACCGGCAGAGGTTCCGGGGACTTTCATAAAAGATTCCCTCAGGAAGTGGCTGCCGGGCCTGAACCCCGACGCGAACACCCACCTGATCGCGGCACTGGAAGCAGACTTGCTCGCAAACGCCAGGCGCTTCGCACCCGAGGCTGGAAGGGTCTGGAGCGATTCCCTGCCTGGAAGCGCGCCGAAGTCTAAGGCCGAAAAAGGCACTTGCGCCGGCGGCTGAAAGGCCGCGAAACGCGAGAGGCGGGAGCGACAAGCCCATGTCACCCGAGTCTCTGAAGACGATCATTTCGGCCAACGCGGCGCTTTCCGGTTTCCTCAGGCGAGTTTCAGCGGCCAGCGCCGGCAACGGCCATCCTGACAATATCCTGCCCGCCATTCTGGACGGGCTGCCGGAGATTGCCGCGACAATCGAGAAGGCAGGCTTCGTCGTCACTCCTTCAGTGCTCTCCGAAAATCTCGATCGCGAGTCAAAAACTCAGATTGATCTCTACACCGAAAACCTGCGAAAGCTCAAGAGCCTTCTGTCTCGCCTACTGGACTCAGCGGAGGCGCGGCGCAACCAGCTTGCAGACGGGACGGGCAAGCTCCGTGACACGATGTCATGGCTCCGCACGCTGAAAGCGACTGAAACGGATTGAGAGTTTGTCCCCCGCTGCGTTTCATCTTTCCCGGCACGCCAGCGTTAACTTATTTCAGGTAGTCAAGCAGCGTGTTCTGTGAAATCCGGCCGAAAGCGTCGAGAGCTGCGTTCAGCGTGTATTCGGCCTGGACGAGGTTGGAAGCGGCTTTTGCGGGGTCTGCAGAGATCAAGTTACTGGTCTGCTGGGCAAGGGTAAGCTGTTGCTGTGTGAGGTTGTCATTGACCGAGCTCAACTCGTTCAACGTGTTTCCGTAGAAGGCGCGCTGGGCGCCGATGTTGTTGAAAGCCGTCTTAACTTCGCTCAGGGCGGACGCAACGTTGCCGCCGCTTTCGAGCGCTGTGCTCAGATCATGCAGGGCCTGAAATACATCCGCCCCCGGAGCCGTGAAAATGTCGCTTCCGGGAAGATTCGTGGAAACGGACTGGTCCTGTCCAATCTGCACGCTGTTTACAACATTGTTCCCGGCATAGCTGATGCCGGACGGCGACGCGGCATCGGTCACGAAGGGTTGCGTCGAAACGGCGGTCCCTGCAAAAAGGTAATTCCCCTGGTAGGAACTGTTCGCCAGGTTCTGGATGGTTCCCTGAATGGACTCGACTTCCTGCCCCAGGGCCTGCAGGTCAGACGGCGACAGCCCTCCATTGGCGCCTTCGGTGCCGGCCGAGATCGCCTGCGTCAGGTTACTGATGACCGATCCCAGGACGGTGTCTGCGGTCTGAAGAACGCCCTGAATGCTGGAAACGCTTTGCTGATACGCGTCATTGGTATTGGTCTGGGCAGTGTCTTCGATCAGCGCTGCGGTAGCGGCGGGGTTGTCGGAAGGAGAGTTGACGCTCTGGCCCGTCGAAATCTGCCGAAGGGCAGTATTCAAGCGCTGGCGGTCATCGCCGATGGCATCGAGCGTAATCGAATACAAATCCGGTACGATTCTGAGTCCCATTTTCGCTATGTCCTATACCATGTTGATTGTGGTTTCCATCAGCTGGTTGACCACAGAAACCACTTTGGCTGACGCTTCGTAGGCCTGCTGGAACATCACCAGTTTGGCAGCCTCCTCATCAATGGACACGCCGGAAATCGACTTGAGTTGGTTCTGGAGTTGCTGGGCCAGGGCTGATTCCGCCTGCTGCTGGCTGTTCGCAAAGGAGACCTGGTTTCCAACACCGTTGACCATACCCGCGTAGAAGTCCGTCACGTTCTGGCCGTTGACGATGGGCTGGTTCTGGAGGGCCGCAAGCGCCGTTGCATT
>JARRJI010000004.1:0-47022 GCA_037379595.1 Acidobacteriota bacterium
GTGCCGTCCCTTCGATATGCGTCCTGTTGCTGGTGCTACGAACGGCCGCCGGCGCTCTGCTCCCGCCCATGCCGTCCTGGCCGGGACACGCGGTGCCAACCTGGTGCACACCTGCAACTTCTAATAAGAGACGTGCGGCGGTGCTCGCCAGGCTCAAGCGTGACCCGGGACGCCAGCTTGTGATCGTTCACTATGATCCCAACCACAATGTTGGCTTGGACGAATGGGTCTACAACCGGGCTGACCTGAAAACAGCGAAAGTCATCTGGGCGCACGATATGGGCCCGGCAGAAAACGAGAAACTCATCCAATATTTCAAGCACCGGCATGTGTGGCTGGTTGATGCGGGCGACAAAACGCCGAAGCTGATGTCCTACTCGGCCGCCGAGGACCGGCAGCTCTTGTCGGCCACCCCAGAGGAGGAGCGGGCAACAAGATGAATCATGAATTTCGCCTGTCTGTAGCGGTCCCACTCCACAACGAGGAGTCTGTCCTGCCCGAACTGCTTCGCCGGACCACGGCTGTACTTGATCGCCTGCCGGGCGGTCCGCACCAGATGCTCTTTGTTGACGACGGGAGCTCGGATCGCACGCTGGATATTCTGGAGGAAGCCGCCCGCGCCGACCCGCGCGTGGCCGTGATCTCCTTTTCTCGAAATTTCGGCCACCAGGCGGCATTCACGGCCGCCCTCGACTACGTGACGGGCGATGCCGTTGTGCTGATGGACGGAGACCTGCAGGACCCACCGGAATCGATTCCTCTTTTCGTTGAACGGTTTCAGCAAGGCTACGACGTGGTCTATGCCACGCGTGCCAGCCGAAAAGAAAGCTGGTGGCTGAAGCTCTGCTACTATCTCTTTTATCGCCTGCAATCCATGTTGTCCGAAACACGGTTGCCGCTTGATGCCGGCGACTTCGGCCTGATGTCCCGTCGTGTCGTCGATCACCTGCGTTGCATGCCGGAACGGCATCGCTATCTCCGCGGCCTGCGCAGTTGGGTCGGCTTCCGCCAGGTTGGCATTCCGGTTGATCGCGCGGAGCGATACTCCGGAGACAGCAAGTACAGCCTGCTGAAGTTGCTCAGGCTGGCTTCGGACGGAATCTTTGCTTTTTCCACCGTTCCACTCCGCGCTGCGACCCTGCTGGGCGCTCTCGCAATAGGGGTATCCGGACTTTATGCAGTTTACTCGCTCTATGCCAAATTATTTCTCAGCCAGACTCCCAGGGGCTTCACAGCCCTGGTCTATCTCATCACGTTCCTTTCGGGCGTCCTCCTGTTCTTCCTGGGCATCATCGGCGAGTATGTGGGGCGCATCTATGAAGAGATTAAGGCGCGTCCCGTCTACGTTGTTCAGAAGACATTCGGTGTTACCGCCCCCAACCCGTTGTCCCAGGGCGCGCCTGAAAACTCGCAGGCGGAGTTGCCCGGGAAAGCGGTGCGGTAAGATCGGGTCCTGACCAACGCATCTGGGAGACTGCCGTGCGTGCCGACTACGGCGAACGCTATCGCGAACTTTACAATCATCACTGGTGGTGGCGAGCCCGGGAGGGGTTTGTCCTGGGCATCATTCGCGCCAAACAGCCCCCACAGGGATGGAAACGCATCCTCGACGTCGGCTGCGGAGATGGGCTGTTCTTCGATCAGTTGGCGAAGTTCGGAGACGTCGAGGGTGTCGAGCCGGCGGAAGGGTTAGTCAGCAAGCGGGGACCTTATCGCGCACACATTCATACCGTACCGTTTGACGGCAATTTTCAGCCAGGTAAGCAATTCTCACTGATCCTGATGCTCGATGTCCTGGAGCACCTCAATGACCCCGTCGGCGCCCTTCGGCATGCCCTGGCTTTGCTTGAGCCGCGTGGCACCGTCCTGGTGACGGTTCCGGCTTTCAATCTGCTTTGGACGAATCACGACCTGATCAACGAGCATGTGGCCCGGTACACCAGAAGACGGTTCCGCGGCCTGGCGCGCCAGGCAGGAATGGAGATCAAATTCGACCAATACTTCTTCCATTGGGCTTTCCCGGCCAAGCTTGTGACTCGCTTGGGAGAATGGGTGTTGGGGCGAAAACCCGTACCCCCGGCAGTTCCTTCACCGGCTATCAACAGATTGCTCTATCGCTTGTCCTGCTTCGAACAGAAAACGTGGGGGCGATTGCCTATTCCATTCGGGAGTTCGTATGTGGCGATGGGACGGAAGTCAACAAATGAGACTATCGAACAAGGCAGAGAATCAAGCCGAAAACAAACCGAAAACTAACCCATCCGGCAGTGGCCGCTCCCCCAGCCTGTGTTGACTCTTTGTTCCGACTTGAAACATGGCTTCGGACGGCGCGCGGTTATTCCCCAGCCACCCATGCTTCGCCCCGTTTGCGCAAATCATCGAGCGTCTTCTGAACTTCTTCCTGGACGCGGTCCTGTTCTTCACCTGTGGCACCGTCGGGCACGATGATCGGCGGAGCGATGAAAATGGCAGCGCGGCTGAAGGGATGGGGAAACTGAGTCTGATCCCAGCTTTTCCTGAAAATGTAGGCATTCCTAAGGGCAACATGAAAGCAAAGGATGGAAGCGCCCGTCGAGCGCGACAGAATCACCGAGCCACGCTTGGCCACGAACCGCGGGCCGTGCGGCCCATCGATTGTGAACGCCGTGTCGCGTCCCGAACGCAAGCAGCGCGCCATCTCCACCAGCGAGCGCCCGGCGCCCCGGCTGCTCGATCCACGCGACGCGCCGTAGCCGTGCTTCTCGATGATGCGCGCGATATACTCGCCGTCAAAGTTCTGGCTGGTCATTACCACGATGCCGCGCTGCCGCCAGAACCAGCAGGCCGAAAAAATCTCGCGATGCCAGAAAGTATAGATGATGCCCTTCCCCGTGCGGTCAGCGGCTTCCCAGTTTTCCCATCCCTCCACGTGCCAGCGCAGCGTTCGCCCGACGAAGAGGACCGCGAGGTAGCCAATCCAACTTGCCAGGAAGATCTGAGTCCTCTGCCACAGCGTGAAAGTGCGCGGGTTGGGGGCCAGCCGGACTTTCGTTTCCGGTTCCCGGGGTTCTTTGGTTTCAGTCGCCGAATTCATAGGCCATTCAACATCTTGCGACATCAGGCAATTATCGCACGGGCGGAGAGGATTCCTCAGCAGGGGCGGATGAGACGGCCTTCAAGCACTTCGGTGCTGTGCCCGGCGCTTCGTTGAGATCTGAGCCACACGGGAGAGCAGAAGACCCGCAATCACGATAATGTCGAATACCCTCCCGTTAAGGGTGAAAGCAAAGTCAGCCGAGCCAGCAAAGAGAACCCACATCCCCATTTCGCCGATCCAGGCCTGGCCCCAGCGCGGTTCGGCTCCGCCGGCTGGCAGCCGCGGCCTCAGCGAGGGCCACAGTTTCGGGACTTGTTCAAGATAGGCGCAGTAGGCACCGCCCTGCTGCTCCAGAAGAAAAGCCTCTTCGCGCCCGATGAGCCGGAGCACCGCAAGCATCATGCCCGCCATCAGCACCAGCCACCCGATGGGGCTTGCCAGCGTTCCGATCCCGGCCGCCATCAGCAGGCTCCCGAGATAAAGCGGATTTCGGACAAAGCGGTAGGGCCCATCCGCAACCAGGCGCTCGGCGCGAACCACGCTGTCGCGTACGACTTCGTCCTTCAGGTAGGCTGTTCCCCAGGTTCGTATCGCGGCTGCCGCAAAGACGAGAAAAGCACCAACAGCAAAAATCACGCGCGCGGCCGGAACCGTGGGATAGAAGGCCGCTGCCGGACTGGTGCCTCCCGGCGCCTTGATCAGCCATTGGACAGCATTCACCGGCTCAAAGATATAGCAACTGAACCCCGCAAAGAAGATCAGGATGATGACCCAGAAGCGATGCCGAAATTCGAACTCACTAGCGCGCATCATGTCCTTCTGGCGGAGATATGCCGCCAGACTCAAATTCACATCCGTTCGTAGCGCGGACCCCCGCCCCCTTCGGGCGTGACCCAGGTGATGATCTCATAAGGATCGGCGATGTCGCACGTCTTGCAGTGGACGCAATTCGACGCGTTAATCTTCAGGTGGCTGCCGGAACCGTCCGCGTTGCCTTCCATCTCGTAAACCGCTGCAGGACAAAAATGCTGGCAGGGATTCCCGTATTCGCGGGTGCAACGGCTGTTGCAGATGTCAAAGTCCGCAATTTTCAGGTGGCACGGCTGGTCTTCCTCATGATGAGTCTCCGAGCGGTAAACGTCTGAAAGCTTGTCAAACGCCAGTTTGCCGTCCGGTTTGATCTGCTCGACTGTCATTTGCGAAACATCGTCGAGGCGCTTCATGTGCTCGTGGTCCTTGTGCAGAGGATAGCGCGCCCGGACGCCCCTCCCGCCGGTGACGAATTGCAGCCCCGCGTGCAGCACGCCCGGCCAGAGACCGTGCTCAAAACCCTGGCGGTAATTGCGAACCTTCCAGAGTTCATCATGGACCCAGCTTGCGCGCCACTTTGATTCAAACTGTTTCAGCGCCGCTTCCGAACAATCCTGCCGGACAAGGGCCTCAAAAATAGTTTCCGCCGCCAGCATGCCCGTCTTGATCGCCAGATGGATGCCCTTCAGTCGCTGCGCATTCAGGAAGCCGGCGGCATCGCCGATGATCAGCGCGCCGTCGGTCGCCGCTCGAGGAATCGAGAAATAGCCACCCTCAGGAATGGTCTTTGCGCCATACCGCACCATCTCGCCACCATCGAGCAGGCCTCGCACCAACGGATGCATCTTAAATTGCTGGAAGCAGTTGTGGACGTCAAAGCGCGGGTCTTCATAATCGAGCCCCGCCACAAGACCGACGGAGAGATACGTGTCTTCCAGCGCGTAAATGAATCCGCCGCCAAATTGCCTGGAACTGAGCGGCCAGCCCGCCGTGTGCATCACATGGCCTCTGGCGACACGTCCGGTGGGAATCTGCCAGAGTTCCTTCACGCCCAAAGAATAGGCCTGCGGGTTCGCGTTGCGATCGAGTCCCTGCCGGCGGATAAGCTGCTTGGTCAGCGATCCACGCGTGCCCTCCGCAAAAACCGTCACTTTGGCGCGAAGGTCATATCCCGGCTGGAAATTGGACTTGGGATTCCCATCCTTGTCGATCCCTTTGTCGTCAGTGCGGATCCCCGCGACACGCTCGCCATCGTATAGAATTTCGGAACCCGCAAAGCCCGGAAACATACTTACGCCAGCGGCCTCTACCAGACCGCCCAGCCACTTCGCCAGCTTATTGACCGACACAATGTAATTCCCGTGGTTTTGAAGGAAAGGAGGGTTGACCGGCAATTTCCATTGCCCTGACTGCGTAAGGAAATAGACAGCATCGTCCGCGACCGGACACTCGAACGGAGCGCCTTTCGATGCGAGGTCAGGAACAAGTTCGCGCAATGAACGCGGGTCCAGGACCGCGCCGGAGAGACAATGAGCGCCAATCTCGCCCGCCTTCTCCAGAATGTAGATGTTCTCTGTTGAGAGCGCCAGGCCGACATCCGGCTTCTCATTGTGCTGCTCGATAAGTTGAGCAAGACGCAACGCACAACTGAGCCCGGCAGGCCCTGCGCCTACAATCACAACATCGGTTTCAAGCGTTTCCCTTTCGACTTCCGGCATTGAAGGCCTCTGGTCCAGTAGTAGCGCGTACCACCGTCTTAGACGGAGCGGACGGATTCATCTCAAAATTTATCACGAAAAGACGAAGCAGGAAGTTGCTAAAGGAATAAGGCCGACCGTGGCCTGCTACGCCAGGAATAGAAATCACACGGGCTCGGCCTATTGGGGCAAGCTGGAGATTTGTTGCTTCAGAACGTCGGCGATCACGGTGTCAGAACCGAACTCTTTCTGAATCTGCTCGTAAATCTCGCGGGCCCGCTTGGGCTGCGTGGCGCGATAAGAGTCAGCCATGGCCAGGAGCGCAGTGGCGCGAGGAACGGTGGTTGTGGGATGGTTCGCAAGTTTCTGGTAGATCTTGGCGGCTTCTTCGGTCTTTCCGGTCTTCGCCAGAACGCCAGCCAGCGCAAACTGCGCCTGCGAGGCAATCCCCTGGTTCGAATTCTTGCTGGCCTGCTGCAAGGTCTTGATCGCCGCGCCCTCGTCACCCAGTTGTGACTGGCAAATTCCCATTTGAACCAGTGCATACCCGCCAGCCTGGGTACGGGGGTAATTCTTGACCACTTCGGCAAATTGCGACAAAGCCTTCTTATATTTCGCCTTGGCAGTTGGAAAGCTCTCCGCAGGCTGCGCCAGACTGCTCGCCGGACTGGTTCCGACGAAAGCGCTGAAGGTGGTAATCGCATTCTGCAACTCGGCGTTTGCCGCATCTTCCTGATGAGCGTAATAACTCTTGATCCACAACACGGCGCCAACCACCACGAGCACTGCCGCGCTGATCATGAGGATTTGTTTCAGGTGCTCTTCGGCGAAAACCTGCAGCGCTTCCATTTTTTCCTGGAAGTTGTCTTGCTTCAGTTGATGGCGTGTGTAGCGATCCACAGTCCTTCCTCCCTTGCACTAACCTACGTCATCTTAACAACCGGATTCGTGGAAGGTCAATTAATTCCAGCCTCGAAAACGACATCCTGGTTGCCGGATGGCCAACCCGCGAAGAAGGACCAGGCGCTGCGGCAGCATCCATAGCCGTGGGGAATCGGGTAAAATCAGGAGGGTTGTCTGTTGACAAATCAGGTGACGTGCTCTAATGTAAAGTTTCTATGCGGTACGAACTGGCACATCACGGTCACCACCATACGAGCCACAAGGCGTGGTGTCAGTGGGTGCTGGTCTAATCGAGAATTAAGATCGGAATAAGTTAGAACCCGCTGACGATCAGAGTTAGCGGGTTTTTTATTTTTGTGCCCAACGGAGCGTAGAATATGGACTTGAAATTCGAGGGTAATCTGATCCCAGCCATCGTCCAGGACCGGAAGAGCGGCGACGTCCTGATGCTGGGATACATGAACGATCAGGCATACCAGATGACACTGAGCACCGGATACGTCACCTTTTTCAGCCGCAGCCGGCAGAAACTCTGGACAAAGGGTGAAACGTCGGGCCACAAGCTGCGGGTCCACGAAGTTCGCGTCGATTGTGACAAGGACGCGCTGCTGATACAGGCCGAACTTGCCGGGCCCGGCTGCTGCCACATGGGTTACCGGTCCTGCTTTTTCCGCAAAGTTACGCCGCAGGGCGAGGAGGTTATTGCCCAGCGCGAGTTTGATCCCAATGAAGTTTACAGCAGTTTGAAACAGGAGACCAAAGCATGAGCTTGAAATTGGGGATACCCAAAGGAAGTCTTCAGGAGGCCTCTCTTCAGTTATTTCGCCGGGCAGGCTACGAGATCACGGTCAGTTCACGATCCTATTTCCCCGTCATTGACGATCCTGAAATGGAATGCATGCTGATCCGGGCCCAGGAAATGGCGCGCTACGTCGAAGACGGAGTTCTGGACGCCGGCATGACCGGCAGGGACTGGATCCTTGAGAACAACGAAGCCGCTGTCGTGGAAGTGGCCGACCTGATCTATGCCAAGTATACTTTTGGAAAGGTTCGATGGGTGCTGGCTGTTCCGGTCAAATCAGACATCCAGAGCGTTAAGGATCTGGAAGGCAAAGTGGTTGCCACGGAACTGGTCAATGTGACTAAGCGCTATCTCGAAAGAAACGGTGTCAAGGCCAAGGTGGAATTTTCCTGGGGGGCAACGGAAGTGAAGCCACCGGTTCTCGCGGACGCCATTGTTGAGGTAACTGAAACCGGCTCATCACTTCGTGCCAACGGTCTTCGCATTGTCGAAACCGTTCTCGAATCGAACACGAAGTTCATTGTCAACAAGGCTGCCTGGGATGACCCCTGGAAACGGCAGAAAGTCGAAACGCTGGTCATGTTGTTAAAAGGAGCGATCGATGCAGCCGGCAAGGTTGGCTTGATGCTGAACGTAAAGCGAGAAAGCCTTCGGGCGGTGCTGGATGTGCTTCCGGCGCTGAAACGGCCGACAATTTCGGATCTCAGCGATTCCGAATGGGTTGCGGTCAATACGGTGATCGAGGAAAAGACCGCGCGGGAAATCATTCCGCGACTCAAGGCTGCAAATGCCCAGGGCATTGTGGAATATCCGCTGAACAAGATCGTCCTCTAAAACAGGGGTGCTTGGCCATAACGGCCGGGCAAAGAGGGATGAGGTATGGCGAACCAAAGAGTCTGCGTCTATTGCGGGTCAAGCCGAAAGTGTGACCCCACGTACCTGAAGGCTGCTGAGCAACTGGGCCGCGTGCTTGCCCGGAACGACTTTACCATCGTTTACGGCGGGGGCTCTGCCGGTTCCATGAAGAGCCTTGCCGACGGCGCAATGGCCGAGGGTGGGCGTGTGATCGGCGTGATCCCGAAGTTCATGGTCAAGCTGGAATGGGTGAATCCGCGACTCCCCGAAACCATCGTCGTCGGCGACATGCACGAGCGCAAGAAGCGAATGATTGACGGGGTGGACGCAGTCATCGCCCTTCCCGGTGGATCGGGCACACTGGAAGAATTGATGGAAGCAATCACCTGGAAACGGCTCGGCCTTTATCTTGGCGCCATCGTCATCCTGAATACGCAGTCTTTCTACCAGCCGCTGATGCAACTGCTTGAGCAATGCATCGGCGAGCGTTTTATGGATTCCAGGCACGCCCAGATGTGGACCTTCGTCAGCGAGCCGGAAGAAGTGCCACAGGCGATTTCGGCCGCCGCCCCCTGGAGTGAGGATTGCCGACAATTTGCTGCCCTGAGGTGAATTGAACAATCGAGGCGGAGGACACCCAATCCCGCTCCCGCCGCGAATGAGAAATGCTGATGATTCCAATATTCCGCAGCACCGATACCAGGAGCCTCAAACAGCTTCTTCGCTCCGGAGAAACCCAGCTTAAGAAGGCTGAATCCGCCGCCAGGCGGATTCTTAACGATGTCCGTCGCAACGGCGATCGCGCACTGAAGCACTGGACTTTGGAGCTGGACAGTATCGACCTTGACTTGGGCGGGCTTACGGTCAAGCGCCGGGAAATCGTCAAGGCTTATCGGCTTGTTCCGGAAGGCTTCGCGGGGGCCGTCCAGGCTGCGGCCCGCAACATTCGAAAGGCCGCCCGTGAGCAATTGCCACGCGCGTGGCAGATCACCAATGGTTCCGGCATTGAAGTCGGGCAGGTCATCCGGCCGCTCGACCGCGTGGCGTGCTACGTGCCCGGCGGACGCTTCCCACTGCCCTCAACGGTTCTGATGAGCGTGATTCCGGCCCAGGTGGCGGGCGTTCGGGATATTGTGATCACATCGCCGAAACCCGCGCCTGCCGTTCTGGTCGCAGCCGACATTCTCGGAATCAAGAAGATCTTTCGTCTGGGCGGAGCCCAGGCCATCGGCGCTTTCGCTTACGGGACGGAAAGCGTTCCGCGCGCCGACAAGATCGTCGGACCTGGCAACCGCTACGTGGCCGCCGCAAAGAAGCTGGTGGCCGGTGATTGCGGAATTGATTTTGTCGCAGGTCCCTCGGAACTGATGGTGGTCGGAGAAAAGGGTAATGCCGAATGGATCGCTTCTGACCTTGTAGCCCAGGCCGAGCACGATCCTGACGCAGTAGCCATTTTTCTGACACCCTCGCGCAAGCTTGCTCTTGAAGTTCAGGTGGCCGTGGCGAGGATCCTGGAGCAGGTTTTCGCGAAGGACTCGGACGTTCCGGCCAAGGCCTTAAGGAGGCACGGCGCCGTGGTGGTGACGCGAAACCTTGAAGAAGCCATTGAACTAGTGAATGCTTTCGGCCCTGAGCACCTGACGCTGATTGATGGCGCAATCCGACTGCTGGATCGGGTCCGTTCCGCAGGGTCCATCTTCCTGGGTGACACCAGTCCCGTTGCAGCGGGAGATTATGCTTCCGGTACCAATCACATTCTGCCGACCGCTGGAGCGGCGCGTTTGCGCGGCGGGTTGAGCGCGGCCGATTTCGTCAAGACCATCTCAGTCCAGGAATTGAGTCGTCAAGGCCTCGGGCGCATCCGGAAGACGGTCACCACGCTGGCCCGGACCGAGGGACTCAAGGCTCACGCTTACTCCATCGAAACGAGGTTTAAGGTTCATGGTTCGACCCCGAAGGGCCGTTGAGCGCCTGAAGCAGTATCGTCCTCCGCGCGAAGGACGTGGCGGAAAGCTCCGGCTCGACTTTAATGAGAACACGGTCGGCTGCGCCCCTCAGGTGGTGCGGGCACTGCGCACCAGGCTCAACAGCGATTGGCTTTCGCGATATCCGGAGTACGAAGAAGCCCGCGAAATCTTCGCGCGTTACTTTGGCGTATCCGCAGACGAGCTGCTTCTGGCTAATGGCACCGACGATGCCATCAAGATGGTCTGCGACACTTTCGTGGGCCCCGGCGATTACCTCGTTATCCCGGCTCCAACTTTTCCGGTTTACGAGTTCTTCCACAATGTCGCCGGAGGACGCACCAAACGGGTCCGCTACGATGAGAACTTCCATCTTTCTGCTGACATGCTGCTCGCGGCTGTCAACAAGCGAACGCGCTGGATGGCGATCGCCAATCCCAACAACCCGACGGGGACCATGGTTTCGCAGCAGGACCTTCGGAAGATTCTGCGAGCAGCTCCCGATACGCTGATTCTGGTGGACGAAGCGTACTTCGATTTTTCCGGAGAAACCGTCATTCCCTGGATACGGAAATATCGCAACCTCCTCGTCACCCGGACGTTTTCAAAAGCCTTTGGCCTTGCTGCGTTGCGACTGGGATGCATTATCACCAATGCCGAAATTGCCGATCCGATGCGCCGTGCGCAGAATCCATTTGCAGTGAATTCTCTGGCGCTTGCGTGCGCACTTGAGGCGATCCGGTATGACCGCTACGTTACCCGGTACGCGCAGCAGGTCCGCAACAATCGTGACAGGCTCTGCCGCTATCTCGACAGCGTCGGCCTCGCTTACGTACCGAGTTCATCGAATTTCGTCCTGGCGCGTGTCGGGTCTAAAGCATCGGAAATCGCGCTCAAGCTTCGGGAACAGGACGTCCTGGTTCGCGACTGGAGCTACGATCCGCGCCTGAAAGGCTACCTGCGTTTCACCGTCGGTTCTTCAGCGCAGACGCGCCAGTTGATCCAGGCTCTTTCACAGTTTCATGACATGATGGAATCGCGTAACGAGACCAGCACCCGGCGGCGGAAGGCCGCCAATCGCCCTTCGACAGGACGGTCTTCATGAAGGCCCGCACGGCATCAATGCACCGGAAGACTACCGAGACGGACATTCGCATTCGCCTCAGCGTGGACGGCCAGGGGCGTTACTCTGTTTCCACGGGCATCCGATTTCTCGACCACATGCTGGAACTTTTCGCGCGACACGGCGGCTTCGACCTCGACCTCCAGGCCCGCGGTGATCTTGACGTGGACCAGCACCACACGGTTGAAGACGTGGGAATCGCTCTTGGAGAAGCTCTGCACAAGGCGTTGGGTTCAAAGAAAGGGATCAACCGCGCCGGCTACTTTGTGATGCCCATGGATGAAACGCTCGCCCTGGCTTCGGTTGACCTCAGCGGACGGTCCTACCTTGTTCTGCATGCTCCAATACGCGCCCGGATGGTCGGCGATCTGCAATCGGAGTTGCTGGAGGATTTTTTCCGGGGCTTTGCGAACAGTGCCAAGGCCAACGTGCACCTCAAGATCGCCTATGGCCGTTCCAGCCACCACGGAGTTGAGGCGCTGTTTAAGGCGCTTGCCCGGGCGCTGCGTTACGCATGCTCGCGCGACGCGCGGCTGAAGGATCAGCTTCCGTCCACCAAAGGACTTCTATGATTGGCGTTATCAATTACGGCGCCGGCAACGTCGGTTCAGTGCTGAGAGCGATTCAGTATCTTGGCTGCCCGGCGGAACCCGTCGAGGACCCCCGCCTTCTGCAGAGCGCGGCAAAGCTCATTCTGCCAGGGCAGGGACATTTTGGGGCCATGATGGAAGCGCTGGAGGCAAAAAAGATGATTACGCCTCTGCGAGAACAAATGGCTTCCGGCAAGCCCTTTCTGGGGATCTGCCTGGGACTGCAGGCGCTCTACGAAACCAGCGAGGAAGCTCCGAATCGCGCCGGCTTCGGGATGCTGCCGGGCCGCGTGAAACGGTTTGAGGGGGTTTTCAAGATTCCACACCTGGGCTGGAACCAGTTGGAGATTCGCCGCCAGGATGGACTTTTCGATGGTGTCCCAAATGGAAGCTTCGCCTACTTCTGCCATTCGTACTACGGGCCTGTAACGACAGAGACGACGGCGGTCACCGAATACGGCCAGAGCTTCGCGGCTGCAACCCGGTCAGGTTCGGTCTTTGCCGTACAGTTCCATCCGGAAAAGTCCGGGGACGTCGGATTGAAAGTTCTGGAGAATTTTTTGAAGTCGTGAAGCTGGAGATGCCACTCAGTTAGCCTCCATGCGTGGTGGACTCAACGCTTTTTGAAAGAGCTTTATGTTTGCCAAACGGATTATCCCTTGCCTGGATTGCAAAGACGGCCGAGTGGTCAAAGGGGTGCAGTTCGTCAACCTGCGCGACGCGGGCGATCCTGGCGAGCTGGCCGCGATGTACAACACCGAAGGCGCGGATGAACTGGTGATGCTCGACATTTCAGCTTCACGCGAAGGGCGGGCTACTCTGATGGACACAGTCAATCGGGTCGCCCGAAGGCTCTTTATCCCGCTCACCGTAGGCGGCGGCGTGCGAACGATTGATGATGCGCGCCGGCTGCTCTCAGTGGGCGCCGACAAGGTGGCCATCAACACCGCAGCGGTCGAGAGTCCGGAAATTGTCCGGGACCTGGCAGCGCAGTTTGGCCGGCAGGCCATCGTGGTGGCGATCGACGCCCGGCGGCAACCGGCTCGCGAGCAGGAAACCACGCGGTGGAATGTTGTGACTTACGGCGGCACAAAGGACACAGGCTTGGATGCCCTCGAATGGGCGCGCCGGGTGGACCAGCTCGGAGCAGGCGAAATCCTGCTGACTTCCATGGACGCTGACGGCACCCAGGCAGGGTTCGATTGTGAATTGACATCTGTAATCGCCGGGGCTGTGCCGATTCCCGTGATTGCCTCGGGTGGCGCCGGAAATCTGGAGCATTTCGCTGATGTCTTCCTGCAGGGAGCGGCCGATGCGGCGTTGGCGGCTTCGATCTTTCACTTCGGCACCCACACCATTCGCAGTCTCAAAGAATACCTTCGCACACAAGGAGTTTCAGTCCGCCTGTGATCATTCCCTGCATTGATCTGATGGGCCGCAAAGTGGTTCAGCTTGTTCAGGGTAAGAACAAGGCCCTCGAGTTGCCTGACCCTTTTGCGGTCCTTGAAAAGTTTAAGGATTTCCCCCAGATTCAGGTGATCGACCTCGACGGAGCTATGGGCCGTGCGTCGCAAGCCGATATTGTCCGCGAGTTGTGCAGGCGGAAACCCTGCCGCGTCGGTGGCGGAATTCGCAGCATTGAGCGTGCCCTCCAGGTTGAGAAGGACGGCGCGTACAAGATCATCGTCGGCAGCTCAGCATTCACCTCAGACGGTATCAACACGGATTTCCTCCGCTCGCTTGTTGAAAACATTCCTCGGGAAAAACTCATGATCGGTGTGGATTGTCTCGGCAACCGCGTGGCAATTCACGGCTGGAAGCAGACTCTTCCTCTGACCCCGACTGGCGTCCTTCCGCAACTTGAAACCTACTGCTCGGAATTTCTTTGCACTTACATCGACGCGGAAGGAAAGCTTCAGGGGACGGATCTCGAATACTTCCGCAGACTGCGCGGCGTAACCAGCCTGCCCATCACTGCGGCCGGTGGTATTACAACCGACGATGAAATTCGCGCGCTCGAAGAAATCGGCATGAACGCAGCCCTGGGGATGTCCATCTATCGCAAGATGTTTCCCGAACTGTTTGCCGAAGACCAGAATAGATGACAGCGGGTTCACGTTCGCGGTTTAAAATGGAAGGCGGTAGCTTGGTCGGGGCATCGAGCTGCCTGCCACCGAAACGGGGCGAAACACAAACACGAAACTCTCTGAGGAACTATGCGCTGGACCAGGTCGTGGATTCTATGCGCGGCATTTTATTATCCCGCCCTGTGGCTTGCCGTATCCTGCGTCTTTGCGTTTCCCGGACTCTTTCGCAGTGCGCTTTCCGGTGAACACATCGTCCTGCTCCGCCTGACGCCATTCGGCATGATGGTCCGGAGTACACCATCCGACCCTGCCATACACCCGAATGCAGTCCACTCTTTCTTCGCTTCCTCATCCACGCTCTGGCTCCTGATTCCCCTGGCGGTTGCAATTGCCGCAACGCTGGGCCGTGCAGAAAGGACACGGCGTACCCTGAGCGGACTCTTCATCGCCGTTTTGGCCGACGTTGCACTGGTGCTTCCCTTTGCACGGTTCAGGGGACCTCGGATCGACTTGCCCCTTATTCTCGCTACCATCTTTTCTTTTGCCATGCTCTGCTTTGGCCTTCGCTTGATGCTGTCAGGCTGGGCCGGCAGCGGTTATTGGGGACGTCTGGCGGGCCTCTGCGCAGGTCTTGCGCTGCTGCCCCTGCCGCTCTGGCTGTTCTTTCGATTTCTTCGCGTGTTTCAGTTTCGGGATTTTTTGCCGATGCTCCTACCAGCAGCCGTGGCTGGAGCAGTGCTGGTGAGCTTCTGGAAACCGAAGCTCTCTGGAACCGAGCCGAATCCAGCAACAGCGCGGCCGATTCTCTCAGGTTTTGCCGTGACCATCTTGCTCGTTGCCAGCGTAGCGTTCGGCGGGCCTTGGGTCAGCCATGCTTTCCAGGAACGGCAACAGCGGGCTAATCAAGCAGCAGTTGCAAGCCTCCCGCCGATTCCCATGGACGCTCCCTATCCGAGGGTCTTTTTCCAGAAGGGCGTGAGCTTTTCGGCGGAGTTTCCGAACCCTTACGCCAGCGCAGGCGCTCGGCAGATGCTGCGTTCGCTTCGCGCCGATGGCGTGAATGCAGTGTCACTGGTCCCCTACGGGTGGATGAGTCTGGGTTCGCCGGAGGTGCATGGGTTTGGGAAACATAGTTGGGAGAGCGAGGAGGGCCTGCGCGAACTCTCGCGCCTGGCCCATGCCATCGGAATGAAGGTGATGCTCAAACCCGGCATGTGGATTCGGGGAGGACACTTTGGGGGCGACATTCAGTTTTCCTCTCAGCCCGAGAGAGAGCAATGGTTCCAGGATTACGGCAAGTTCATAGACAGGTATGCAAAGATTGCGACCGAAATCCACGCGGATGTTTTCTGCATTGGAGGTGAGTTCGTCCGCCTTTCCCCTCACACCGCGGAGTGGCTCAAAATCATAAAGAGCGTGCGGAAGATTTATCCCGGACCTCTGACCTACGCCGCAAACTTCGGCGACGAGTTTCAGAATCTCAAGTTCTGGAGCGCACTCGATTACATCGGCCTGCAGGAGTACTATCCATTGCCCGACGACCTCTCAACAACAACGCTGGTCGAGAAAGTCGAAGCGGTTCAAAAGCAGTACCACAAGCCAGTGATTTTTACTGAGGTTGGCTTCCCAAGCGTGCCGGACGCGAATCAACACCCCTGGGAAGATGGCGAGCCGGGGAAAGTTGCTCTCCAACTCCAGGCCCGCTGCTACCAGGCGATCTTTCGCGCTTTCTACAACAAACCGTGGTTCGAAGGAATGTACTGGTGGAAGGTTGGCTCGAACGGCTTCGGGGGGCCTGAAGACACCTCTCTCACGCCCTGGGGCAAGCCGGCGATGGAGGTGGTCAGGAAATGGTACAAAGGCGGCGAGAGGCGGAATGCGCGTTTAGGTGAGCCGATGTCGAAGTAAGAATCTTGCGCTCCTACGAGTCCACATAGATCCGCGGAACCCTCCTGCCAATTGAGCAGAGGACCTCATAAGGAACGGTGCCGATGAGTTCAGCAATTTCGTTCGCCGTAATCGAACAATGATCTGACTGGCCCAGCAGGACAACTTCATCGCCGGTATCGACACCCGGAACATCCGTGACGTCGAGCAGTGTCAGATCCATGCTGATGTTGCCCACGATACGGGCGCAGCCTCCGCGCACGACGGCCCACCCGCGGTTTGAAAGGGCACGGCTCAAGCCGTCGGCATACCCGACGGGTACCGTCGCAATGCGGGACCGACGACGGGTATGAAAGGCCGCGCTGTAACCGAGCGGCGTGCCGCTGGACACGTCCTTCAAATATACAACACGCGACTTTAACGTCAGGATCGGCTCAACCTGCGGGGGATCAGGCATTTGCCTGCCGGGCGGCAGGGCAATCGGAAGGCAGTACCCGTAAAGCAGGGCGCCGATCCGGACAAGGTTTTCCGGAAAAGGCCAGCCCGCCACCAACGCGGCGCTGTTCGCGACGTGAATCCAATCCGGCTCGACGCCAAACTTCCGCACTTGCCGAAGGGCCTCTGAGAGGCGAGTTGCCTGATCCTCAGTTTGCGAGGCAATCAAATCTTCCGCCGAGGCAAGGTGAGTGAACAAACCCTTCAGTTCGAGCCCTGGAAGGTCGCGATAATGCTCGATAAACGCCCTCAAGCGGTCCGGAGGCAAACCCAGGCGGCCCATTCCCGTGTCCACTTTGAGGTGGAATTCAATGGTCTTGCCGTAGCGCCGTGCGCAGTCGGCGTAGGTGTCCAATCGAGCCGTGGAAGAAACGGTAGGGGTGAGGCGGTATTCAATCAAGTCAGCAGGATCGCTCATGTACAAACCGCCCAGGAGCAGGATAGGTTGCTCCACGCCGGCAGCGCGCAACTCAAGGGCTTCTTCGACCGTCGCAACACCAAACCAGTCAGCCCCGGCTTCCGCCAAAGTCCTGGCAATCGTCACGGCACCGTGCCCGTATGCATCGGCTTTGACCACGGCCATCACCCGGCGCGGACCCGCAACCCGCCGGACGTACTCGAAATTCCGGCGAAGTTTCGGAAGTGAAATTTCCGCCCAGGTCGGTCGCAAAAGGTTCTCGGTGCTGACCTTCACCTGACTTCGTAGCTGTTGGATTTCTTGCTTAGGAGTCATGTGTCCTGCGAGGCTAATAAGATTCCTGGTCCCGGCCCATTGCCATGTTTTCAAACCTGACGTACGACTTCATAAACACGATGGGGATTTCTCCGGTGGGCCCATTCCGCTGCTTTCCGATAATGAGCTTGGTTTCTTCCCCGGCGATATCTCCTTCGCCGTCTTCGCTCGACCGTCGCTCGCGAAAGATAAAGATCACCACGTCAGCATCCTGTTCAATAGAACCCGACTCGCGCAGGTCAGAAAGCATGGGCTTTTGCCCCGGACGCTGTTCAGGCGCGCGGCTCAATTGCGAAAGGGCCAATACGGGCACATTCAGCTCCTTCGCAATGCTTTTCAGGCCCCGGGAGATATAGCTGACTTCCTGCGTGCGGTTTTCATATCGCCCATGCCCGGTGGCAAGCTGGAGGTAATCAATGATCAACAAGTCCAGGCCCTTTTCGGCCTTTAAGCGCCGTGCCTTAGCTCGAATCTGCATGATGCTCAATGCCGGGGTGTCTTCGATATAGAGCGGAGCTCCCGACAGCCGCTGGAGCGCCTCACCCATCTTGGGCCAATCCTCACGTGTGGTAAACCCCGAGCGGAGTTTGTGGCTGTCAATCCTGGCCTCTGAACAAAGAAGCCTGATCGCAAGCGACTCTTTGCTCATTTCGAGCGAAAAGACGCCGACTTTTTTCCCGCACTCGACGCACGCGTGAGCGGCAATGTTCAGCGCCAAGGCCGTCTTCCCGAGCGAGGGCCGGGCAGCGAGGACGATCAGTTCACCGGGCTGAAATCCCGACGTCATGTTATCGAGCTCAATAAACCCGGTTTCGATTCCGGTGACCCTGTGGCCGCGATCCAGCAAGACATCCAGAGTGCCAAAGCTCGATTTGACAATCTGATGGATGTCCATAAAACCGGACTGGGTTTTCTGCTCAGCAATTTCAAAAATCTGGCCTTGGGCCAGATCGATCAATGTTTCAGGATCATCAACGCCGTCAAAACACCTGGAGATGACGTTGTTCGAGGCGTTGATCAACCGCCGGACCAGAGACTTCTCTTTGATGATGCGGGAGTACTCACTGATGCTGGCGGAAACACCGATCGGGATGCCGTCCGTCAGTGCCGCCAGGTATCCCGCCCCGCCAACCTTTTCGAGCAATCCTTCGCGCGAAAGATCCTCAGAGAGGGTCACCAGATCGATGGTGCGGTTCTTCTCGGAAAGGATGATCATCTTCTCAAAGATCGTGCGATGGCCATCCGAGAAGAAGTCGTTTTTATCAATTAATTCAAGGGTCTGGTTAAGCACACCGTTGTCGAGCAGGATTGAACCCAGCAGTGCACGCTCAGCCTCAAGATTGTGGGGGAAGGCTTTCTCGCTCAGGGTGGTGCTTGCCATTGAGATTGGACCCCATTCGAAACTAGGGAGAGATTATACCAGCGTGGGGAACAAACGAGAATACTCTATATTCGAAACAATCGGCTTCTATAAACCGCTCTTCAGAAAGCCTGATGATCCGGGAATCTCATAAGCTGTCAGGCTTGCGAAGCAGTTTCGTCGCTCTCGAATTCGCCTTCCGTTTCGGCTTTGGCCTCAGGCTCCTGCTCACCTTCGGTTTCGGCTTCAGGGACGGCTTGCGTCTCAACTTCCGGTTCAGCTTGAGCCTCGGCTTTCTCAGCGCCCTCGCCTTCCCCACCTTCAGCTTCGACTTTGACCTTCACCATGACCGTAACGTCGCGGTGCAGCTTGACCGGAACGTCGAACTCGCCTAAAACTTTCAGAGGAGTACCGAGTTGAATCTTGCGCCGGTCAATTTTGAAGCCTTGTGCCGCAAGGCCCTCTTCAATATCCATTGCAGTGACGGAACCGAAAAGTTGCCCCTTTTCACCGGCTCGTCGGGTGGCGACAACCTGGATGCCTTCCATGAGGTTCGCGAGATCCTGGGATTCAGCCCGTTCCTTGGCCTCCAATTTCAGGAACCTTACCCGCTGCTGCTCGACCCATTTTCGGTTTTGCGGCGTTGCAGCGACGGCCATCTTTTTGGGCAGCAGAAAATTCCGGCCATAGCCGTTTGCCACCTTGACGATTTGGCCACGCGAACCAAGCTTTTCAATATTCTCAAGAAGAATGACTTCCATATCCTGACTCTCCAATAACCAATGTTTTCGTCGCTACTTTCCCTGCCGCGACATTCTCCAAAACCACCTCGCACTTGCCGTGCGCGGGTTCAGACCTCAGCCGCGAAGGGAAGGAGGGCAATGTTACGGGCCTGTTTGATAGCCCGGGTCAAGGCTCGCTGGTGCGGTGCACAGGTCCCCGTCAAGCGGCGTGGAAGAATCTTCCCGCGCTCGGCAACGAACGGCCCAATCAGCCTGATATCCTTGTAGTCGATAAAATCGATCTTCTCCACGCAAAACTTGCAGACCTTGCGCCGGCGAAAGTATTGCCTGCGGCCACCCGGCCGCCTTGGACCGCTATTTCCTGACCTCGAACGATTAAATGCCATAGCGTTTCTCTCCCTTAGCTCTGAGTTGGTGCTTCCGCTCCGGACTGGGCCTCGGAACTGGGCGGCGGAGCAGCCTTCGGCTCTGCTGCAGCCGCTTTGGCTTCGGCTGCGGTTCTTTGCCGCTCGTCAATCCGCACGGTCTGAAACTTGATCACCGCGTCGATAACCTTGAGCCGCCGCTCGAACTCGCGCACGGTATCACCGTTTCCTTCGAAGGTGAAAAGGACATAAAAGCCCTCGCGCTGCTTCTTTACGCGATAGGCGAGCCTGCGCCGCCCCATTTTATCGATCTTCTCAGTCTTTCCTCCGGCACCGGAAACAACCCCGTCCATCTGCGTGGTAAGCTTGTCAATTTCTTCCTCGGGAACATCCGGCCGAGTGATCAGCATCAATTCATATTTTGTCATAGATCCTCACAACTCCTCTGGTGAAACTCTCCGATTGAAGAGGTTCATCGCCTTCTCTGCGCCTTCCCTCAGGATGACTCGGACAGCCTGAACGGCCTGGTCGAGCATCTCTGCCACGGCTTCCAGATCCTTCTTCCTGAAGGGAGCAAGAACGTAAGAAACCAGATCCTCTACTGGCCTTTCGGGCCCGACTCCCATCCGTATCCGTGTGAAGCGGTCCGTGCCCAACGCTCCGATTACTGATTTCAGGCCGTTGTGGCCGCCCGCGCTACCCTTGCGCCGGATCCGCAACGAACCCAGCGGCAAATCGACGTCGTCAACCAGAACAAGCAAATCGTCCACTGGTACGTCGAATCTCTGAAGCAGGCCGGAAACGGCCATGCCACTCAGGTTCATGAACGTTTGAGGTTTCGCCAGCACGACCCGCTCGCCATCGAGCTTGGTTGGGGCGATGGCTGCCCGTCCCTCGCGGCGTGAAACCTCGGCCCCACAAATTTCCCCCAGGCGATCAACGGCCATAAACCCCAGGTTGTGGGGTGTCAAATGGTACTCAAACCCGGGGTTTCCGAGACCCACAATCAGCTTCACCCCGTTTTCCCCATCTCCTTCGACGCCGGCAGCGGGCTCACACAATTACTTTGCTTCCTTCTTCTCTTGCTTGACTTCAGGCGCTGCCTTCTCCTCCTCAGCCCCTTCCTCTTCAGCCTTGCGCTTTCGAATCAACTCGGGTTCGGCACCGGCCACTTCCTCCACAACCTCCGCTGCCGGAGCCACCTCCGCCGCCTTCGGCGCCGCGACATGGGCCACGACGCGTGCCGGCTCAGCCAGAACCTTCACATTCGCAGATATCGGAAGATCAGAAACCCGAAGGTGACGTCCTATCGTCAGATCAGTCACATCGATTGCAATGTTCTCCGGGATATCGTCCGGCAAACACTCCACTTCAACTTCGCGCAGGGTAAACTCGAACACACCGCCCTGGACCTTCACGCCTTGTGGTTCACCTGTAATATGAATTGGCACTCGGACTCTCAGTTTCTCGTCTCGGGCAATCCGAACCATATCGACGTGAAGCAGGTCCCCGCGGATGGGCTCCCATTGCCAGCCTCGAAGCATCACGCGAGCCGGAGCCTTTTCCGGAATCTGGAGCGTGAAGATGGCGTTATGCCCAGCCTCGGATTGCAAAATGCGCAAGATCGCTTTGGGATCAACTTCAAGCGGAATCGATGGTCCGCCGCCACCATAGACCACCGCCGGGATCCGTCCCGAATGCCGAAGGCGCCGTGCGGCATTCTTGCCGAACGTTTCACGCGCAACGGCCTCAACGTTGAAAGTCTCTGCCATAGTAGTTCACACCTCAAGAAATCTAGAAGTCGGAGCCACCCCAGCCACTCGGGAACTCAGATAAAGAGCTTGCTCACCGAGGTTTCCTTATAGATTGACTTGATGGCTTCCGCCAGCAACTTTGCCACGCTCAAAACTTTGATGCGGTCGCAAGCCTCGGCCTGGGTAACAAGCGGGATCGAGTTGGTCACCACAACTTGTTCCAAGGGAGATTTACATACATTGTTGATGGCATTTCCGGCAAAAACACCGTGGGTGCAGCATGCCAGAACTCTCTCCGCGCCTTTTGCCTTCAATGCCCTTGAACCCTGTACCAGCGTGCCGCCTGTTCCAATCATGTCGTCAACAATCAAACAGGTCCTGTTCTTGACTTCACCAATCACGTTGAACATCTCAACGACGTCCGCATCCTCCCGCCGTTTGTCAATGATCGCCAGGGGAACCCGCAACCGCTTGGCAAAAGCCCGGGCCCGCTCGACTCCGCCGGTGTCTGGAGAGACAACCACAAGGTTTTTCAGCCGCAACCGGCGAAAATAACTGACGGTGACGGGCGTTGCATAAAGGTGGTCGACAGGAATGTCGAAATACCCCTGGATCTGCCCGGCATGAAGATCAAGGGCCAGAATACGGTTTGCCCCCGCCGAGGTCAGCAGGTCCGCAACCAGCTTGGCTGAGATCGGCACGCGAGGCCTGTCCTTCCGATCCTGCCGCGCATAGCCGTAATACGGCATCACCGCGGTAATACGGTAAGCCGAGGCACGCCGCAGCGCATCGAGAATAATCAGCAGCTCAACCAGATTCTCATTGACCGGCCGGCACGTGGGCTGAACCACAAACACATCCGCTCCTCGAACGTTTTCAAGGATCTGGAGCCGCACCTCACCATCGGGAAAACGGTCCAGGTTCATCCGCGATAAAGGCACTCCCAGATTGGAACATATCTCCTTGGCCAGCGCCCGATGAGCGTTACCCGTCAGTATTTTCAACGCGTGATGAATGCGGTCGGCCATCGCGTCTACCCTTTGTTCTCAAAAGACTCTGAATCTGGCTGGGAGGCCTGGATTCGAACCAGGGTTCCATGCTCCAAAGGCATGTGTCCTACCACTGGACGACCTCCCAGCACCCTGACCCGAAGATAGTCAAACAACTTCAACGGACCTTCGCTTCCGATCCCGTCTCCCCTGGCGCCGTGCGTCGGAACAAGCACGGAGTCCAAGCCTGTTCTCCTCAAGCAAACAGGCGCCGCAGGTACGCAGAGCGAGGAAGGGTCCGAACCTTAAAAACCTTCCATTCCGCGGGTATCAGATTCGCCGCGCGATTCAGTTGTTGGGCAGATTCATAGACGGCGTATAGCGCTGAACCGCTACCCGTCAAGGAGGCTGTTTCGGCCCCGGCCCGGATAAGCTGGCCTCTGACTTTTGCCAGCTCAGGCCACCTCGCGAAAACGAACATTTCAAAATCGTTCTCGGCCGGCCCCCAGTCTTGCAGGGGAAAAGGTGACCGCTTGCCCAAGCCATTTATTTTACGGTCTCGCTGCCTTTGCGTCAATCGCAAACCCACGGCGGCGTATGCTTCGGCGGTTGAGACCGCGAACCCGGGGAATGCGATCAGGCAGGAACGACCCGGAAGATCGGTAAGGGGATAAATCTCTTCGCCGCGCCCGCAACCCAGAACGCGCCCTCCAAGAAGGAAAAGAGGGACGTCCGAACCAAGCTTGGCCGCCAACTGGCAGCGAGTCGGAAAGTCCAATCGATTCCCGCTCAGATGTTCCAGGGCCAGCAGAGTGACTGCTGCATCGCTACTGCCTCCGCCCAGGCCGGCGCCCATGGGAATCCTCTTTCGCAGGCGGAGCCGGACCCCACCCTTGAACCCGCGTGCACGCCGCCAGAGCTCAGCAGCACGGTAGACCAGATTCTCAGGTCCCGAAGAGAGTTCCTGATGGTCACATTCCAGGCGAATGCCCTTTTGTCGCGAAGAAATAATAGCCTGGAGACGATCAGCCAGGCTGACTGTCTGATAGACTGTCCGGATTTCGTGGAAACCGTCCGGCCGCTTGCCAACGACCTTGAGTCCGACATTGATCTTTGCAAAAGCGCGAGCTTGTACGGTTTTAGTCAAGGGACGCGACGGGGAAACGTTTGATATCGAAGGCAAAAAGCCTAAAAGGCGTCCGGCAGGCAGGCCGAAGAGCAGACCTGCTAGTTCCGGCCCACGGCCGATTCCTGCTGCCCAATCTGATGCCTCAGTTGATTGACTTGCTTGCGCAATTTGGCGGCCTGTTGAGGGCCAAAGTCATTCGATGAGCCCTTGTGCCAGAATTTCAAGGCGTGTTCCCATTCCTGCAGCGCCTTGGTCTTCTCGCCCAATCCCAGGTAGACGTACCCGAGGTGCTCACGAATGGTCGGATCGTTCGGGATTAACTGGGCGGCCTTTTCGAGCGGGCCTTGCGCCATCTCGTTGCGGTTCATCTTGTGATAGGCCCATCCCAGACTGTCCAGGTATGCCCCGTTATTCGGCTCAAGCTTGAGGGCGTCCTTGATGTACTTCACCGACTCCTCAAGCCGTACGCCACGGTCCGCCAGCATATAGCCAAGGTAATTCGCAGCAGCGTCGTTTAACGGGTCGACAGCCAGGACTTTCTTGAATTCCTCTTCAGCCAGGTCGTACTTCTTCTCCCGTTCGTAAACGGAGCCCAGCAGGAAGCGTGCGTATTCCTGATCATCCGGATTGGTCGTCAGCGATAAGGCCTTCTGAATGGCTTCCTCAGCCTTGGCATAAAGCTTGGCCTGGGAGTAAACCTGCGCAATGGACAGGTAAACATCCCGGTCATCCGGAGTTCCATTCAGCATCTTTTCGAGTTGCTTGACGGCCTCATCCCGGTGGCCTTCCTGTCCCAGCAGCGAGGCTCTCTGCATAAGAAGTTCGCGGTTCTTCGGGTACTTCTGTAGAGCAGTATCAGCCTCTTTGACCGCCTTCCGAATCTGGTTATCCATCTGCAGCGTTTCAACAATCAGCGATTCGCCTCGTGAGGCTACGTCGTCACCTAAAGCAACAATCTGCTGAAAAACCTCAATTGCTTTGTTGTAGTTCTCCTGGGAGCGATAAATCGTCCCAAGCCGCTGCAGATAGACCGCGCGATTATTGGCTTCGGGAGGGTTGTATTTCCCGTCCGGCTTCTCCGTCTTCTTCAGCAAGCCTTCCAGAAGGCTGATCGCCTTGGCGTCGTTACCTAAAGTATGTTCCAGGATGGCTTCTTGATAAGGGATCTCAAGATTGTCAGGCGCCAGGCTCCTGGCCTGATCCAACTCCTGTTCTGCTTCCTTGAAATTCCCCATTTGGCGATCGAGTTGGGCCAGCCGGACGTAGGACCTGGGGGCCTGAGGATCTGATTTCACAATTTCCTGGAGTTGGGACCGCGCCTCCTGCAGCTTCCCTTGAGCCATCAGCGCTTCAGCATAGGCACGTCGGATATCGCCACTGTCAGGCTCCCTCGCCAGCGCTTCCTTAAAGGTCCCTTCAGCTTTGTCATATTTGCGAACTCGCGTGTAGGCGTTTCCTAGCAAATAGAGCAGACCCGGGTCCATCTTGCTGCCTGGGATATTCTCCAGCAGGGAAATAATCTTGTTGTAGTGACCCTCATCAAAATAAAGCTCGGTCAGGTTTGCCAATACGCTCCGAGAGTCCGGACTCTCGTCGAGAACTTTCTTGAAGATAGCCTCCGCTTTCTGCGTTTCGTTATTGACCTTATAGAGTCTGCCCAGCATTAAGGCCGATTCGGTGTCGCTTGGGTCAAGCCGGTATACCGCCTCAAATTCGGCGATGGTCTTCGCAAGCATCTCGTGGTTGGAATGATCCGAATTCTTGCCACTGAGACCGCCCAGATAAATGTGAGCGAGCAGCCGATGGGCTTCCACGTCTTTGGGATTCGACTTGATTACTGACTGGGCTTCTTTGATCGCGTCCTGGATGCGGCTGACGCGCCAGTAAAGTTCCGCAAGTTGCACGCGCAGGAAAAGTGAGGCAGGGTCGTCTTGAATCGCCTTCTGGTATTCGGAAATGGCACGGTCAACGTAATCGCCACGGTTGTAAATCCCGGCCAGATCCTTGTAACGCTGGGCTAGCATGTAGTGGTAATACGCTCCAGCGTGATCCGGAGTAGTGTTGGCCGGCTTCACTTGCTCCGCCGGATTATCCGTCTTGCTCTGCGTGGAGGTCTGCGGCCCTGCCATTGCCACGGCCGTAAATAGAAAAAGGCTGATCCCAGCCGTTGAAGCAACGCGAACCGCTTGCGATGGGGTTGCGGGATGGAGCAACCAGAGAAAAGGCTGAGAGTCTGCCGAAGGATGTTGGGATTCGACACACTGCGGAGCCGAAGGCTTTCGAGGCGACCATTTCCGGCGGGGTTGAGGCCTGACCTTCCGCAAAACACCTCAACCCATCAAGAGCAATGCCGGCTGGAACGGCACGACGAGCAATGCGAGCTCATCGGCCGGATCGTGTTGGTGACGGCCTGGCCTCAAAATCCCGCAGGTCGCGACCCGTCATTTCAGGAGGCAAGGGAACGCCCAGAATGCCCAGCAGGGTGGGCGAAATATCCGCCAGGGCTCCTCCCTCGCGCAGCTTAGGCGGAAGCTGTTCCGCAATCAGGATGAGTGGAACGGGATTTGTCGTGTGGGCCGTATGCGGACCGCCGGTCTGGGGGTCCACCATCAATTCGGCGTTGCCGTGATCGGCGGTGATTATCATGGCCCCGCCCTTGGCACGCACAGCCTTGTAAAGCTCGCCCAGGCAGGCGTCAACAGTTTCCACGGCTTTGACAGTGGGTTCGATCTTTCCGCTATGGCCCACCATATCGGCGTTGGCAAAGTTGACGACGATGACGTCGCGGCTGCCTTCGTTGACGGCTTTGACCACCGCTTCCATCACTCCCCGGGCGCTCATTTCCGGCTGCAGGTCGTAAGTCGCCACTTTCGGCGAAGGGACGAGGATGCGGTCCTCGCCCGGATAGGCTTTTTCAACGCCACCGTTGAAGAAGTACGTCACATGAGCGTACTTTTCGGTCTCCGCCACGCGCAGGTTCTTCAAATTCGCCTCTGCCATCACCGCGGCCAGGATGTGATTGAGCGACTGGGGTGAAAAGACATGAGGGTTGGTGAACGACTTTTCGTACCGAGTCATCGAGAGGTAATACAGGTTCTCCGGATAGCCACGGCGTTCGAAAGTGTCGAGGTCCGGGTGGGTGAGGGCTCGCGTCATCTGTCGCGCGCGGTCGGCACGGAAGTTGAAGAACATCACGGCATCGTCGCTACGAATGGTCGCCGTGGGCTGGCCTTGAGGGTCGGTCATGACGATCGGCACCACAAACTCATCGGTGACGCCCTGGTTGTACGACTGCTTGATGGCCGCGACGGGGTCGTCTGACTTCACGCCCTCGCCGTTCACGATTGCGTCGTAAGCCTTCTGCGTTCGCTGCCACCGGTTGTCGCGATCCATCGCGTAGTAACGGCCCGAAATCGTGGCAATCCTGCCGATGTTATATTCGCGCATCGTCTTGAGCAGCGCCTGAACATACTCAACGCCATTGGTGGGAGGCGTGTCGCGGCCGTCCAGGAAAACGTGAACGAACACCTCGCCCACGTTGTTTTCACGGGCCATCTTGAGTAGCGCGTTCAGGTGCCGCTGGTGCGAATGCACGCCTCCGTCGCTCAGCAAGCCCATAAAGTGCAGCCGGGTCTTGCGCCCGTGCTCCATGAGTTCCAGCAGCGTAGGATTCTTGAAGAATTCGCCACGCTGGATGGAAGCGTCGATGCGGGTGATTTCCTGATAGACGACGCGCCCTGCGCCGATGTTCAAATGGCCGACTTCGGAATTGCCCATCAGTCCGTCGGGCAAACCAACGCGCTCGCCGGAAGTGTGCACCAGCGTCCAGGGGTATTCTTTAAGGAGTGCGGTATAGTTGGGTGTGTGAGCCAGCGCGATGGCGTTTGCATCACGTTCCGCTCGATATCCCCACCCATCAAGGATGACAAGAACTACAGGTTTTGGTCTTTTCATGATCTCTAAATAGGGGTTTGGGATAAGGGATCAGAGGTTAGACAGATGTTCCCCTGCTCATCAAGAAGTTCACGTATCCTTCGACTCTAGTGCCTTCCGTGAAACTCCCGGTCGCTGTCCTTACTTCCCTAATCCCGGCTATTCAGCTACGCACAAGCCACGGCGGCTTTGCCCAGATACTCTGCGGTTTCGCCGAGTTCCTCTTCGATGCGAAGCAGTTGATTGTATTTGGCAACACGGTCCGAGCGGCTTGCCGAGCCGGTCTTGATCTGGCCCGTCTGGAGGCCGACAACAAAGTCGGAAATAAAGGCATCTTCAGTCTCGCCGGAACGGTGCGAAACAACGGAGGTATAACCGTTGCGCTTGGCCAGATCAATGGCGGCCATCGTTTCCGTTACGGTCCCAATCTGATTCAGCTTAATGAGGATGGAATTGGCAACGCCCTCGTCGATACCCTGCCGCAGCCGTTCCGTGCTGGTCACAAAAATGTCGTCGCCGACAAGCTGAACTTTGTCATCCAGTTCTTTTGTCAGCTTCTTCCAGCCTTCCCAGTCATCCTGGGCAAGACCGTCCTCAAGGGAAATGATGGGATACTGCCGGATCCAGTCGGCGTAGAGCTTCACCATTTCGTCGGCCGACTTCTTCGACTTATCCGACTTGAAGAACACGTATTTGCCATCCTGGAACATTTCACTGGAAGCTGGGTCCAGCGCCAACGCGATGTCCTGGCCAGCCGAAAAACCAGCCTTCTCGATGGCTTCGAGAATCAGCTCGACGGCCTCGACGTTGGATTTCAGGCTGGGAGCAAATCCGCCCTCGTCGCCCACAGAAGTCGAGTAACCATGCTCTTTCAGAATTTTCTTCAGCGTATGGAACGTCTCAACTCCCATTCGCAGGGCGCTGGAAAACGTCTCTGCGCCGACCGGCATGATCAGGAACTCCTGGAAATCCACGGTATTGTCCGCGTGGACGCCGCCGTTCAGAACGTTCATCTGAGGTACCGGCAACACCCGAGCCGAAATTCCGCCCAGATAACGATAAAGCGGCAAGCCCGCGGAGCGTGCCGCAGCCCGGCAGACCGCCATGGAAACGGCCAGGATGGCATTCGCGCCCAGGTTGCTCTTGTTGGAAGTTCCGTCCAGTTCGATCAGCCGCCCGTCGACCTCGGACTGCCGGCTGGCTTCTCTGCCACCCAGTTCGCGGGCAATCACTGTATTGATGTTTTCGACGGCCTGCAGCACGCCTTTGCCCTGGTAGCGGCGCTTGTCGCCGTCGCGTAATTCGATTGCTTCGTGCTCTCCCGTCGAAGCGCCAGAAGGAACCGCAGCCCGCGCGAAGGCCCCGTCACGGAGGCGGACTTCCGCCTCGACCGTCGGGTTCCCGCGGGAATCAAGAATCTCTCGACCAATAATCAGATCAATTTCAGCCACTCGGATATCTCCTTTGTTCAATATCGAAGCCCCTTAGTTTAGCATAAACGCTCTCAACGGCTGTGACCTGCGACACATCTTCCGTGCCTTCCCGGTGACAGGTATCTGATGGGCGCTTGCCTCGCAGTTGCAAATGGCGGAATAATGTCTACGATTCCACATGTACGATCTCAACCCTGAACAGCGGAGAGCAGTTGAGTACGGCGAGGGACCCCTTCTGGTCATCGCGGGGCCCGGAAGCGGCAAAACGCGGGTGATTACCCAGAGGATTGTCTATCTTCTGGAAAACGTATCCAATCTCCAACCAGAGAACATTCTGGCGCTAACTTTTACCGAAAAGGCCGCAGGTGAGATGAAGAGCCGGGTGAGGAAGGAACTGCCCGGCCTCGAAACCAGTCCTTATATTTCCACCTTTCACTCTTTCTGTTACCTCGTTCTCCGCCA
Source organism: Acidobacteriota bacterium (assembly GCA_037379595.1). Taxonomy (GTDB): domain Bacteria; phylum Acidobacteriota; class Terriglobia; order UBA7540; family UBA7540; genus SCRD01. The sequence goes on from JARRJI010000004.1 coordinate 29,191, forward strand.
GCGCCATTTCGACCGGAAGCTGCTCGACAAAGTTGATACCTGGATATTTCTCCGCCGAAGAATGGAGCAGCTTGGCCTGGAGTACTACCAGAAACTCGCGGCGCCCGGCGCTTTTCTTCACGACCTCAACAACTTCTTCTCGCAGTGCCAGGATGAACTGGTAGGGCCGGATGAGTTTGAATCTTACGTCCGCAAACTGGAAGGTGAATTCCGGACACGCGCGCCGGGGCTTGACCCAGCCCAGCGCGTGCTGCAGGAGGAAGAACTCAAAAAGCAACAGGAACTCGCGCGCGTTTTCAGCACCAGCCGCCGACTGATCGAGGAAGCCGGCTGTTCGAGCCTCGGCACCCTCATCAGCGAGACCGTCCAGCTCTGGGACCGCGAGCCGGAAACACTGGAGCATTACCACCGGCAGTTCCGCTACATCCTGGTCGATGAATTTCAGGACAGCAATTACGGCCAGGTGCAACTGCTGAAGCGCCTTGTCGCACCGCCTTTCAACATCACCGCGGTTGGCGATCCCGCGCCTTGTCGCACCGCCTTTCAACATCACCGCGGTTGGCGATCCCGACCAGGCAATCTACCGATTCCGGGGCGCCGCCCACGGCACCTTCGATATGTTCAAGCAGGAGTACCCGGGCTACAGTGAGGTGTTTCTCAATCGCAACTACCGATCAACAAAAAGAATCCTCAGGGCATCCGACGTGGTCATCGCCCAAAATGAACGCGATGGAGCGAAGCCGAAGCTTGTCACTGAAAACCCAGAAGGCTCAGGCGTCTATCTCCTCTCTTCTCCCGACTATGCCGTCGAGGCGAATGGGGTCGCCGAGTTGGTGCAGGATTGGGTTCGGCACAAGAAGGCTTTCAGTGATGTTGCAATCCTCTATCGCGCGCACGGCCATCGCGATCTTCTGGTGCGTGAATTTCGGCGCAGGAAGATTCCTTTTATCATCCGCGGACTTTCGCTGCTCTCGACCACCATCATCCGCGACCTGCTGGCCTACCTGCTGCTCGTTCACTCTCCGCACGACAATATCAGCCTGACGCGAGTGCTTCTCGAGCGCCGCTGGAACTTTCCTGAAAAGCTGGCACTGGACCTTCGCAAACAGGCTGCAAGGTACCGGCGCTCGATTTACGATGCCATCCGGGAGATGGAACACTCTCTCTTCAAACCCGATCTCGAAAGCACGCGCTGGCAGGAATTGAAATCCATTCTCGGCGAGCTGAGAAAGAAGGTCGAACACGTACCGGTAACGTCGCTTTTCGATCAGATGGCCGAGCTTCTGGAGCTGAAGTTTCTTTCCGGAAGCACCGACGCGGCCTGCCTGGATGCCTTCCGGAATTTTCTGACCGGTTGGGAAGAGAAAAGCGAGACGCACAAGCTGGCGGAATTCATGGAATATTTCGGCTACTTTCTGGAAGCCGGCGGGAAAATAGAAGCTCCGGAACCTCAGGGCCCCGTCAACGCGGTCCGGATGATGACCGTCCACGCATCAAAAGGGCTGGAGTTCCCTGTTGTGTTTATTCTGAGCGTTGCTTCGCGACGGTTTCCTCACAGCGAACAGAAGCCGGTCATTGAATTCCCCGATGCACTTCGCAATGGCCCCGTGCCGCCCCTCAATCTTCATTTAGAAGAAGAACGGCGCCTGTTTTACGTGGCCATGACCCGAGCGCGCCAGCGGCTCTACGTTTCAAGCGTCGGCAAGAAAGGGAAGAAGGCTTCGACCTTCATCGACGACCTGCTTTCCGATCCGGCGGTGCGCGGTAGAGACATCGAGCAGATCGATCTTGAAGACCTTTCTGAAAAACCGGAACCGGCGAAAGCTTCTTCCCGAAAAGCAGTTGATGGGGAGGCGCAGCCAAGCCTCTTCGGAGAACCCGGTCCCGCACCCGACGCCGTCCATCCTCCGCTGGCAGAATGGGCACAAGCATTGCCAGCCGCAGCTTCGGACGGCAAGCTTCGTCTTAGCGCGACGGCCATTGAGACGTTTCTTGAATGCCCGCTGAAGTTCAAGTTCAGCCACCTCTACCGCATTCCGACAGGCCCGCAGGCGGCGCTCACTTTCGGCAACATCATGCATCAGTCCGTGCGCCATTACTTCAAGCTGCGAAAAGAAGGCCAGGTTGCCTTCGATGACCTGAGCCGGTTCTATCTCGGCTCATGGAAGAACGTGGGCTTTGAAGATTCTTATCAGGAAGAGACGTATCGGAAGTCCGGGCTCGACCAGCTTCGGGAATTTGCCGAGCGCCACAACGCGATTCCAATCGATGCAGAAAGCGTGCGCATGGAAGTCCACTTCGAGCTTGAGATGAACGAAGTCGTGCTGGAAGGGCGCATCGACCAGATCAATCCCGTCAAGACATCCGAGCCGGCGCTGGTGCAACTGGTCGATTACAAGACCGGACGGCCCCGCTCGCAGAAAGACGCGGACAAGAGCTTGCAGCTTTCCGTCTATGCGCTGGCCGCGCGCCACCAGATGGGGCTCGATCCTCAAGGATTGATTTTCTATAATCTGACAAACAATCAGCCAGTGGCCAGCGTGCGAACGCAGAAGGAACTCGATGGTGTCCGGCAAAAGATCCTGGCAGTGGCGGAGGAAATCCGCCAGATGATCTTTCCACCTAATCCCGGCTTTGCCTGCAGATACTGCGAGTTCGTTCCGATCTGCCCTGCGCACGAGGAGAACTTTTAGGACGGCGATTTATGGCTCAAGGCGCACGTTCCAATTGGTGATTTCGGAAGACGACGATGCGCTGAGAGCGGAGGGAACTTATGAACCAATGGATCCTGTTCGTTGTGGGGTTAGCAATTGGGGGGCTTGTCGGATGGCTGCTGGCCAGCTTGCGGCGAAACTCCGCTCTTTCGGCAATGCAAATCGAAGCAGAAGGGAAAACAAGAGCTGCCGAAAGCATGGCCGGCGAACTTCGGGGACGAATCGCAGAAGTCGAATCCAAACTTGGAGCCAGCGAGCGGGAAGCAAGGAACGAAGCCAACCTTCGAGTGGCGGCGGAAACCAAACTGCAGGAGGCGCAGGCCAACCTGGAAGAACAGAAGCACCTGCTCGAAGAAGCCCGGGTCAAACTCGCCGACGCCTTCCAGGCGCTTTCCGCCGAAGCTCTGAAAAGCAACAACCAGGCTTTTATCGCTTTGGCGCGCAGTACGTTTGAGACCATCCAGGCGCAGGCGAAGGGTGACCTCGAAACGCGCGAACAGGCCATCAAAGGACTTGTCAGCCCTCTGGTCGAAACTCTCAAGCGGTATGAAACGCAAATCCAGGAGATGGAAAAAACCCGGCAGAGCGCTTATGGCTCGCTTGAGGAACAACTCCGCAACCTGGCGACGGTGAATCAGCAGTTGCAAAAGGAAACAGGAACACTGGCGAATACACTGAAAGGCGGGCCGCAGGTGCGAGGCCGCTGGGGAGAGATGACGCTGCGGCGTGTGGCGGAACTGGCGGGAATGTCAGAGCACTGTGATTTTACCGAGCAGGAGAATTTTGAATCCGACGCGGGCCGCCAGCGGCCGGACATGATTGTCCACCTGCCCAACGGCCGCGAGATCGCCGTCGACGCGAAGGCCCCGCTCCAGGCTTTTCTCGACGCCGCAGCAGCATCCACCGAAGACGAGCGCAAGACCAAGCTTGCACGACACGCCCAGCTTGTCCGCGACCGGATGAAAGAGCTGTCGGCCAAGGCTTACTGGGATCAGTTCAACCCCGCGCCCGAAATCGTGGTGCTCTTCCTTCCGGGAGAATCGTTTTTCAGCGCCGCACTCGAGCAGGACCGCTCATTGCTGGAAGACGGAATGCAAAAACATGTGGTGATCGCGACGCCCACCACGCTGATCGCTCTGTTGCGCGCAGTCGCCTTCGGATGGCGGCAGGAACGGATCGCCCGGAACGCACAGGAGATCAGCGAACTGGGCAAAGACCTTTATGATCGCGTGCGAACTTTCCTGGGGCATTTTGCAGGCGTCGGCTCTTCCCTCAAGCGCGCGACGGACAATTACAACCGGGCGGTGGGATCGCTCGAGTCGCGCGTGTTGCCTTCCGCGCGCAAGTTCAAGGAACTGGGCGCCGCCACCGGCGACGGCATGGCGGGACTGGACCCGATTGACGAGACGCCACGAGAACTCAGCGCGCCCGAGCATGGTCGATCGGAATGAATTGGAGCCTTCAGCAAACCAAGTGGGGCGAAGACGGCGGGGAATGAAAACCGGGTACAAAAAAATTCGGGGATGCATCACTGCATCCCCGAATCTTCTCTTTCAATCTTACTGAAGAGTGTTACCTCTTCTTCTTTTTCGGTTTGGCTTTCGCTTTTGCTTTTGCCTTTGCCTTCGGCTTTGCTTTTTTCGCTGCTGCCATTTTATTCTCCTCTCAAACGTCGTGAGTTCGCGCCAGCTAAAAGCTGGCGGAGCGCGTGCTCAGTCACAATGTATAGTGACAGTCGATAATCTTGTCAAGAAGAAAGTGAAGGATGAATGTCAAAATGAGAATAAAAATATTTTCGTCGCGCGCTTCTCGCATCGCGCCGAGTAATTTTGACATCATGCCGACGAACTTTTCTTCCACGAAAAAACTCTAAAGCGCGGGCGTTTCGCCGTGCATCCAAGTAAACTGAAAGGGAGGGCAAATCCGATGAGGGCACGGCGACAAAAAGGCATCGCCAGAATTCCGCAAGCCTCTGCAGGCGCAGCGTTCGCGCTTGTGCTGTCGATCTTCCAGGCTCTTCCTCAGGCTGCCGCGCAGAATGTTCCCCAGACAACCGGGCCCACTCTCAAAGTTACCACCAACGTCGTGAACGTTTATGCCGTGGTGCGAACCAAACATGGACAACTGGTTCCCGATCTCAACAAGAGTGATTTTGAAATCAAAGAAGACAACATCCCGCAAAAGATTACTTACTTCACGCGTGAGACAGACACACCACTGACGATGGCCATCATGGTTGACACCAGCCCAAGTCAGGAAAGAGTTCTCTCCACAGAGCAGCGCGAAGCCGATGTTTTTCTCCGCGAAGTTCTGCGGCCCAAGGACCTGGCTTGCGTGATCCATTTTGATCTTGACGTGGAACTCCTTCAGGATTTCACCAACGAAAAGCGGTTGCTGGACAGTGCCATCAGCGAAACGGTCATCAACGGAGGCGGCCAGGGAACCATGCCACCAACCTTTCCAACAGGCAACATCGGAGGCACGCACCTTTACGACGCGGTTTGGCTGGCCGCCACCCAGCTGATGAGCCATGAAGTGGGACGCAAAGTGCTGATCCTTCTGACCGACGGCCAGGATCAGGGAAGCAAGGAGACTCTGAAGCAGGCGCTCGAAGCCGCGCAAAAGACCGACGTCATCATTTACGCGATCAATATCGTCGATCGAGCCTTTTACGGATTTGGCAACATAGGTTTCAGGGGAGGTTCAGTTCTGCACAAGCTGTGCGAACAAACCGGCGGACACGTCATCACCGTAAAGAACATCCAGAAGACTTCAGAAGCCTTTCAGGAAATTGCCCGGGAACTGCGGACGCAGTACCTGCTTGGCTATTCACCGTCCAACCCCAGAAAAGATCCCGGTTTTCGCAAGATCACGGTCCGCGTGACGCATGGCCACTATAAGGTCCAAGCCCGCAACGGATATTACCCACACTCGTAATTTTCAATACGAAATCACAAGTTTGATCTCACTTATTGGGGTCTTACGGTCTGCGTGACAATGTCTTTGCCACGGCAAACCGTATCCGCCAGCTTCATCCTTCAATGTTTTTCCAAGGGGTTGGGAGTGCGTATGGAGTTCGGTCCCGATGTGGAAGCGAGAACTTTCACACCAGTTCGCTACGAGGAGGGAGCAAAGTAACCGGCCTTCGCCTGCACGCGCAGACCTTTCTTGTCTGTCTTAATCTTGATCTTCCGGAATGTGCCGTCATGTGCCGTAATGGCATAAGCAAGGCTGTATTGGCTGCGCAATTCACTGGCGATCCGTTTGAATTCTGCTGACAGATCGTTTGCCTGTATGGGGAAAAAAGCCCGGCCGCCCGTTTCTTTCGCAAGATACTCCAGAACTTTGTCGCCGCCTGTTCTTATCCCGGTCCAATTCGTGCTGATGGTGTAAATGGTCGCTTCCGCTTTCTGCGCCATCGCCAGTGCCTCATCCCGGGAGTGTTCGCTGAAGTTATCCCGGCCGTCCGAAACTACAATCAGCACTCTGCGCAAATAGGGGTGCGGAGTGGGAATGTAAATCATCTTTTCCTTGCAGGCGTAATAGATGGCGTCGTAGAGCCCCGTTCCTCCGCCAGCCTGCAGGGAACGAATACCTTTTCCGAGTTTGTCGAGGTTGTCCGTATAGTTCACAGCCATCACTGGCTCAGTATCAAATCCCACAACGAAAGCTTCGTCCTTTTCCGGCCGGACGGTGTCGTAAAGGAAATCGATGGCCGCTTGCTGCTCAAATTGCAGCCGCATGCGGATGCTGTTGCTGGTGTCAATCAGGATTCCGATGCGAAGCGGTAGGTTGGTTTCACGGCTGAAGAATAGGATCTTCTCAGGCTTGCCGTTTTCAAAGACGTGGAAGTCATCCTTGGTGAGATTCGTGACAAGCCGGTTCTTCTTGTCAACAACCGTGAACAGGACGTTTTCCAGGTTGACTTGGACGTGAATCTGGGGGGCCTGGCTCTGGCCTTGGCTCGAGTTCTGTCTTGGCTTCGGATTATTGGTGGTCTGGGCTGCGGCTGGCACCGCCAGGAAACATCCAAACAGTAATAAACCCAAGAACTTCTTCATCGTCCCTCTGAAGCACCCACCCGACCATTATAGTGGGGTGTCGCAAAAGGCGTCAACGAACGAATCGGATCGGAAGAACCGACAGTGTTATGCCCGCTCTGCCGTGAGACGTCCGTGATTCTGACTTGCTCCCAGGCAGAACTGCTATATACTTTGCGGAATGCCATGTACAGAAGGCAGACTGTCGGTGAGATCGGAACGTGGCTTCGGCATCATGCAGTTGCTCACGGTCAGCGGGATTGCAGGCAAGGCCAAACTGTCCAGCACCTGTCGTTCAGCGATTCGGCGAAGAAGCACCGGTTTGAAACAAACCTCAGAAGAGGAGGCAACATGCGATATTTGATGGCGCTGTGCTCGGGATTGACACTTTGCTTATTTATGAGCATCGGGGCTACTTCCGCAGCGCCCACGCCAATCCCCGGGCGTTCTCCCTTGGCGAAAGGTGGCCAAGGCCACGGGCACGGCAACCAGGGGCACGCTGACGAACATGGCAACGGGCACGGCGAGCACGGGCGCAGTCACCATAATGATCGAGGAAGGGACTCAAGGCTGGCCTTCTCTTATCACGAACGGGATATCATCCAGAATTACTTCCGGCGTTACCCCTCGAGCCTTCCACCGGGACTGGCGAAGCGCGGTGGCAATCTGCCGCCTGGACTGGAGCGGCAACTTCGGGAAAGGGGGACTCTTCCTCCGGGCCTGGAGAAGAGACTCCGGCCATTCCCGGCAAGGCTGTCGCGCGAGTTGCCTCCCCTGCCGACCGGGTACCGGCGAGTGTTGCTGGGTCCCCGCGCCCTGATCATCAGCAGCCATAACGTTGTGATCGCGATTATGAATATCCCGCTGTGATTGTGGCTCAAGGGTTCGCACGACTGGACGCACCCGCTGCTTTCGTACGAAAGGATTATCGATATCAAACGGGTCCAATAGCCTCGCCCTGCCTGCATCCTCAAAGTATTATCTTGCCGCCGGGACTCACGTTGCCGGGCCATAACCAACTGGTAAGCTGACCCGTGAATGAATATGCGCTCGATCGTTTCAATTTTCTCTTTGACGAACTAAGAGGTTCAGTGGTGAAATTAATTATTGGTCGCTGGGGGTTTAATCTCTCGAGGACCATAGGCAGGCGAAGGAGGGATCCTATGGTGCGAAATAGCTTTAAAGTGTTCTCTGTGGTGCTTGCGATGGCGGTGCTTCCGGCTATCGTTCGGGCGCAGACCAGCCTGGCACAGGCTCAGAACCAACACTGGATTCCCGAGGGAACCGAGTTCAAGCTTGTCCTGCACACGAGGATTAATTCCAAGACCTCCAAGAAGGGCGACGTTGTAATCGCCACCCTGCTTGATCCAATTTACTCCGAAGAAGATCAGGTAATTCTGCCGAAGGGCCTTCGCGTCTACGGGCGGGTTCAGGAGGTTCATCCTGCACACCATCGCGGTAAAGGAGGTCAACTGTATGTCCTCTTTAACACGCTCAGGTTGCCTGACGGCCAGAAAGTGGCGATCACTGGTTCGCTGACCGAAGTCTTTTCCAGCAGGAACGGGGGTAACGGATCCCGAGTAGATGCCGAAGGTGATCTCAAAGGCGGCGGAGCCAACCGCAAGAAGCAGCTCATCCTGTTCGGAGCCCCGGCTGCAGCCGGCGCCGTTGCCGGAGGGATGGGCCCCGGCATCGCGGCCGGCGTGGGAGGTCTGCTGGCCGCCTATTTCATTCCTAAAGGCAAGCAGGCGGAACTTCCTGCTGGTTCGCTGATTGGGATGCGCCTGGACAGAGATTTGACGGTTACTATCACGCCCCAAGATCAGAAACAGCAGAGTGCCAATGCGCAGGCCCTGATCAAAAAGTAGAAGTAGCCCTTATAAATTCACCCACCCTTGAAGTGCAGGACGCGTAATACGCGTCCTTACCTTGCCTCGACCCAAACGCGGCTGCACCCTTACTCGTATTGCATGACTTCACTCCACCCTTGACGACCCGCTTTCGGTCTCTCGAACCAGATGCGTCAAGCTTTAAGATTCAGCGAGAATAACGGGCAGGTTGTCTGGTTGATTCGGGAGAGAGGGGCGTAATGATTTAAAGCAATCACTCTGATGGCACAGGGCCGCGGCGCCACAACAATGCCGACTTCTCAACTGTTCAGGCGGCCGCTTTCTTGGAAGTGCCCTTCTTGTTGAGGATTTCGAGGGCTTTCTGAAGCTGCCGATCATTCGGCCCGCCAAACTTTTCGGGGGGATTCTCTCCCGCTGCTGCTGCGGCTTCACTCTGAGCACTCTGCATCACGTTTGGTGTGATGCCATTTCCTGGAATTGGCTTCCCATCGGGCGTGTAATACTTCGCCACTGAGAGCAGCAAAGCCGAGCCATCGCCCACCGGGATCAGCTTCTGATAGACACCCACGCCAAAACTGGTGACTCCGACAACATCGCCACGTTTGTTATCAAGAATGGCGCCGGCCGCGATTTCCGCCGGGCCGGCCGTCGACTGGTTAATCAGAACAACCAGCGGAAGTTTTGTAATTTGATCGGACGGCTGAGCAACGACTTCCTTTCGAGGATAGCGCTGGCCGTAGAGATAGGTGATCAGGCCATGGTCAAGGAACAGATTGGCCGTCTTTTCGCCTTCTTCTTCTTTGCCTCCGGCGCAGTCCCTCAGATCCAGAACAATCTTGTCAGCACCACCGGCAATAAGCTGTTTGACCTTGGAGGCAATTTGCCCGGACTGCCCCTCATCAAAGGTGGACACACGGATATACGCCGTTTTGCCGTCGATCGTCTTGGCGACCGGGGGCACGTTCTTGAGGATCTCCCGGGTCATCGTCAGCGTCTGAGGCTGACCCTTCGAAGGCTTGATAACGGTCAGGGTGACGGAAGTTCCCGAAGCGCCGCGCAGCAGGCGGTTGAGTTGAACCACAGACAATTCCCGGATTCGCTGGTGATTGATCTCGTCAATCAAGTCACCAGGCTCAATCCCGGCCTTTTGCGCCGGGCTATTCGGCAGAACCGACACAATCGTTGCAAATCCCATCCTCTTTGAAAGAAAAATCCCTACGCCGGCCGGACCCGGATGTGGATCCTTCAGATAGTTCTGATACTCTTCCGGGGTGAAGTACGTGCTGTAAGGATCGAGCGCTTCAAGCAGACCGCGGATTGCACCCTTCGTTACTTTCTGCAGGTTCGGCTGGATGACGTACTCCTGCTGAATTCTGGAAAGAACCTCGCTGTAGACGCCCAGATCGCGGTAGGATTCCTCGTCCTGATCTGTAGTGCTCCTGCCGAGCACCGCACCGATCACCACGTAAAAAACCAGTAATGCAGAAATAGAAATTACAAGCAGCCGGGCGCGCTTAGTCATTCGAATCCTTACTCCTTCGGTGGCCACCCCTGCGTGGGCCCCTAGCTAGTCACTATAGCATACCTCGCACCCCCCTGTTCATTGAGGTTTCGATTTTACACAGAGCCCTGTCGACTGAAGGAGCGGGGGAACGTCCTGGATGACCGATCGACGCCAGCCGGAAGGTCAGGAATATTTGCTGATGACAACTACAAATCTTCGCAATATGATTTCACGCGCCGGCGATGCCTGCGCCCAAGCCCTGGAAAAGGCGGCTGGACCATTTCCTTCGTGAGGTGAAACGTGAAAGATATCGACATAGAAAAGTTCCGATTGAGCCGCAGGAGTCTTGCGGTCGGCGCCCTGGCCGGCGGAGCGTCGCTCGCGCTGGGGGTCGCAGCCATGGCGAAGGGCGAATCCGCTTCCGAGGGCGGCCTGCTCGACGTCCGCCATTTTGGCGCGAAAGGCGACGGGAAGACCGTGGATACCAAGGCCATTCAAAGCGCCATCGATGCCGCTGCAGGCAGAAAGGGGTCCGTGTTTTTTCCTCCCGGCCTCTATCTGAGCGGAGAAATCCAATTGCAGGCGAACGTGGCGCTTGTAGGCGTTCCGTCGTGGAGTTACAGGTCTTCCGGCGACACCACAATCAAGCTCGTCGACAAGAATGCCTCGTGCCTCATCAACATCACTGGATCCTCGGGAGCCACAATCGATGGCCTGGCGCTCGACGGCGGACACCTTGGCAGCGGAATTCATGGAATTTTCCTGAATAAGCCGAATTATGGCCGGCACGAAGACGCCTTCCGCATTGAGCGGTGCCAGGTTGCGCGATTCACCGGCGACGGCCTCAGCCTGAAGCGCGCCTGGTGTTTTTCCGTCCGGCATTCCATGCTGGCGTCCAACCACGGTGACGGGCTCCGGCTGCGCGGGTGGGACGGATTCCTGATCGATAACTGGTTCTCCGGAAATCGAGGAGCAGGTTTTGGCGCACACGAGGAAAATGCTTCCGTCACCATGACCGCCAACCGCATTGAATGGAACGGCAAGGAGAACATCCTGATTGCCGGAGGGAACGGCTACAACATTACAGGAAATTTCCTCGACCGGGCAGGGACCTCCGGCATTGCTCTTGTCGCCAGAGGCAAAACACCCTGCTCGGAAATGACCATCACTGGAAACTACTTCCGCCGGAGCGGCAAGTACGCTGATGCCGCCAGTTACAGTTCCAGCCAGATTCGAATGGAGGACGTCGAGGGGATCACCTGCGTCGGGAACAGCCTTCGCGCCGGCCAGGACGACGGTAGCCATGGCGTGTGGTCGCCGTCATACGGAATCGTCTGCAAGAATGCTACTGCCTGCGTCATTGCCAACAACGTTCTGCACCGGGGAGCGATCAAAAAGCTGGTCGTCGACCTGGGCGGCCACGGCGAAGGCGTAATCGTAAAAGACAATCCCGGAAGCCTGTTTGCACCGAAGACCTAGCGTGGCATCCCAATGCGCAAGACAACTTGCCTGGAGCCTTAAGGCAAAATGTTTGCGAAGTTCTTTGCAGCCCCTGCGCTTCCTCGCTTCGGCGATGTCTGGCAGGCCGTCCGCGCCCTTATACTGCCCATCAATTTTATGAATTGGACGCGAGAGCGATAATCCGGCAAGATCGAGGAGTGCAAACGACTACCAGCAGGAGTTCATGACGATGCAAAACATGACTCTTTTCGCCATTCACACCCAATTAATTAAAAATTAACTCCGCCGTAACAAAAGTCTCCCAGAATGAAAACTAAACCCATCCTCGGATTGGCGCATTGACGCCAAGGTTAGTAAGGAGGGAGCTTATGCAAAACGCAACGCACTTCTCAAAACGGTATCTGGTTGCCAGCGATTTCGACCAGACGCTCAGCTTTCATGATTCCGGCTATGTCCTCAGCGAAATGGCGGGCATTCCGGGCAAGGAGTTTGAACGGAAGATAGCGATTCTGTCGGTGCAGAACTTTGTCCAGCAGGGTGCCGAACTCTCTTACCTGCTGCTCCACGACCCCGACCTGCATTCGCGCGTTCGCAAGGAGCACCTGATGCGGGCAGGGAAGAGCATTCGTCTCAAGCGCAACATCCGGCAGTTGAGGGACCTTCTGGCCGAAGGCATCGAGGGCTACGCGTTTGAATTTCACGTGCTTTCCGCCGCGCCGCAGGAAGTGGTGCAATCGGCGCTGGAAGGTGTGATTGCGCCGGACCACGTCCACGGGACCCAGTTGCGCTACGACCGCGAGGGACGCGTCGAGGGCATTGTGCGTGTGAATGCCGGCTACGGCAAGGTCACCACGCTCGACGACCTGCAATCACTGCAGGAGATCGGCGCCGACCGGATCGTCTACGTGGGTGACGGCAGTTCCGACGTCCATGTGATGCTGCACGTCAATCAGCGCGAGGGATTTACCATCGCGGTCTCCGAAGCTCGCACCATCACCCAGATCGCCAAAAGAACCGTCCTGAGCGACGATGCTTTAAGCGTGCTGGTGCCCATTCTGGAAGAAATTGCCGGCTGGAACCGGCCGCGTATCCGCAGCTTCTTCGAGGAACAGGGCCTGCTGATTCAGGGTTGGGACAAAGTGCAGGCCGACTGGCTCACGTTCCGCCCTTCCGTTAATTCCAGCCGCCCGGCTCCCGCCTGATACTGATTCCTTCCTTACAACCCGGAGAGCGCAAGGTGGCACGCCTTGCGAGCACCAGGCTGTTGTTTCTCAATAGTCTGGCAGGGTCGCCCTTCACGGTCCCCCTTGACCGTGTCCCACCGAACCAGAGGGTCGCGGAGCGCCTGAATGAGATAGGGAATAGCTATGCGGCTACCGGTATTCGCGGCGCCAACCCGGCGTGCGGAATTTGAAGCGGTTTGAGGGGCGCTTTCACTCTGTCCCATCAGGCCCCTGCCTAAGAATGCACACGAGAGGCCGCGGGGCCTTCAACCTTTCCTCGCAGGATGGTCACGGAAGACCTGGGCAGAGCGAAGCTGGCGCCTGTTGCATCCGGAACCGCCGTCAACACGGGTGGCAGATCCGGGTCGGCGCGACTATGCTCGCCATCGGGGCGCCAGACATATTGCGCGCTGCCGAAGGTCGCTTGAGTCACGGGCCCCGAAAAGGATGCAGACCCCCTGCCGCTCAGGCCTTCAAACTCCGGGCGAACCCGATAATCGTTCTCCTTGTCTTTATTCACGATCATCACGGACCAATCACCGTCTGGCCGCCGTGCGGCGTAGGCAGTTACAAGCACGTGGCCGGCTTCATCGCGAATATCGCTCGCGGCGTGGTAAAGGTCGTGCTTCCCCGCACCGTGCTTGACCCATTCCAGGTTGATCAGCCGGCTGGCGTGGTACTGCGCCGTGTGCTGCTGAATTTCGAGATTCCGGTTTGCGACAAAATTCCCGTAGGTTCCCCAGCCGTGGCAGCCGGGACGGAGCGGTTCGGGCTGGATCGGGGAGTGGTAGTACGCGCTGCCGCCAGCGGTTAGAAATGCGCCGACGCTGTCCGCCAGCCAAAGCGCCGAGAAGATATCCACCATGTAAGGCGTCAGGCCCCAGGAGAGATTGCTTTCCGTGCTGAACATCGGCACCCCTGCGGGCAGTCCGTCTTTACGCCAGACGTCGAGGATGTGTTGGGTGACCTCCGGCTCACGGTAGAGATCGCTCCATGTGACTCCGCAGGGCGGGAATGGATAGTGCTCGAAGGACATAAACGCCAGGTCGGCGAGACGTCCATGGGATTTCAGGTAATCCAAAAAGCGACCGAACCACGATGTACGGCCCTCGGCGTCCGGCCAGACTTTGATGTCTTCGTTCACCCCTTCGAAAATTGGTCCCCCGAGCTTGAGTTTCGGGTCCACGCGATGTATCGCTGTGGCCCATTGCAGGTAAAGCGCGGCGTAATCTTCCGGCGTGCAGTACTGGCCGTCCGGTTCCTCTCCCATTTCGACGTAGGCGACGGGATACCCCCGCTTCTTCAAGTAGGCAATCTGGTTCGCCGAATCTTCGGGGGAAGAGCCATAAAGCATGGACACGGGAATCATGGCGGGCAGATCGTTTGTGATGCCACTAGTAAAGAAAAGATCGAAGCCGGTCTGGTCGCCGCCCTCCATATTGAGGTCGGAGGCTGAGTGCCATGGATCAATGGAGGAGCAATACGTCGCCGTCTGATACTGTTCGGGCGCATGCTGCATGATGTCAACGAACCGGCCGCTTCCATCGTGAGTGCCCGCGAACAGTTCCTTGATGGCATAGCCAACACAATTCCGGGGGTCGCCGTCTCCGTGCGTGTCGCAGGTATTGGAAGACTCGGTCATCAGGATGCGAAGGAAACGTGTCTTGACCGGAAGCGAGGCAAGCCTGAGGGTTACGCTTCCTCCGTGCCCGTTTTTCACAACGCCGTTAGGAAATGCATTCCACGTGCCTTCGGTGGGATCGCCCATGGCATCCTCACCGGTCCAGTACTCGACGAGGTAGGCGATTGCGTAGGGATCGGTCCAGTCGATGCGAAGCGCGTTGACCTCCTCGTCGTGCCCAAAATCGATCACGACCCATTGCGGGTGAAGTGAATTTGGCTCGCCTGTGAATTTGCTCGTAAGATACGGATTACTTTTCCAGTAGGTGCTCGGATCACCATCAGTCATGCGCGAATAGCCTCGCGCGCTGCCACCGTTGCGCGTATTCCCGCGATGGGGTAGAGGATAGCCATAAGAATTGCGCAGGAATTCCGTCGGCTCGGCGCTTCCGGTGAAATATCCGCTCTTCGTGCCGGGATCGCTCCATGTGCCGATGGGATTCCAGTGCCAGGCAGCGATTTGAAGTTCCGTGTTCTGGCGGTAAGTGATCGGGCCCCAGCCGGCCGAGAGGCATTCCTTCACCATCTCCGGCGTATAGACCTTCTCAATCGGATCTTGATACAGGATGTCCATTGAACTGCCAAGCGCCTGGTCGGGATCGAAAGAGTTGGCGATGTGCCCAGGCACCGCATCCACCCGAATACTGCGCACACCTGGTGGATTCAAACCCGGCGCCGTCATTGCGGCACTCGCATGGCTGGCATGTTCGCCAGCCGTGGTTTTCGCGAGATCCCGTGCGGGAATCATTGAAAGCGCCGCCGCACCGGCGGTTCCACCCAGAAATTCCCTCCGGGAAATTGAACGCGATTCCTTCGGTCCGAACAATCGTTCCTTCATCACCCCTCCGTGTTTGAAGGCCCTTTAATATCACATTTCGCACGGGTGAGTCGAATCCTGGGTTGCGGACCGATCATATTCTTATGCGAGGCCCGGCGCGGGTAGACTTCGCGCCCGCAGCCGGCAGGACTCATCTGAAATTTCTTGCGACCAACCTTACTTGATCTTGACTGGACTGACGCCAACCTTCGGCGGAGCAAACCACCACAGCCGGCCGGTGCTGTCGTAAAACTGCAGAACGGGTTTCCCGTTGACGACGCCCATCCGGCCCAGGACCTGGTCATGTGAACCCATGAGAACAAACTGATGCGCCACAACCACTCTTGAAACAGGCTTCTTGACGCTTAATTGCGCATACGACTTAATTCCCGGCAGCAGCGCAGCAGCCACCAAGAAGACAAACAACAGCAGGCCGGCGATCTTCCAGCGCCGGTTTGCCTTTTCGAGAGCACTGATGCGCGACGACAGCCGTTCGACATCAAGGTTTGGATCTGCCATAAAGACACCTCACGTTCAAGATTATTCAGACTATCAATGCAGTGAGCCGGGGCTCCATTCTCCACTGGAATCTCCGGTTTCAGCTTGATCCCGGCTCAGAATCGTATGCCAACCGCCCTCCCGGTTTGATCTCGGATCGCCATGGCGGGCCTCGGACAGCAAATCGGTTCTTTTGCGTTGGATGCAAGCCTTCGCCGCACGTTGCCACGGCGTGGGTTCCGAACAGTGAGCCACCCGGCTTTTTCCGATAAGAGTTCAGGCTTTGGTACAATTCACACAAGTGATGCCACTTCAAGGGGAAACGAAAATCCGCCGGCCCCATCGAGTTTTCCAGCGCGAAAAGCGTTTGAAGCTCGTGATCTTCTTTGTCACTTCCGTCTGCAATGCCAAGTGCCGGTCCTGTTTCTACTGGGTGGAGCTCATCCAGCGTGGCGATCTGATGACCTGGGAAGAGATCCAGAAACTCTCCACCACCATGCCGCGATTCACCGACTTGTGGCTCTCCGGTGGCGAGCCCATGCTGCGGCGCGAACTCACCGACATCCTGCATCTTTTCTACGTGAACAACGGCATTCGCTGGGTGAACCTGCCTACCAACGGACTGCTCCCCGAACGCACGGCTGAGCGCGTGGCGCAGATCTGCACCGACAATCCCAGGCTCCAGCTCGATCTGAATGTGGCCATGGACGGGCTTTTTGAAGTTCAGGACTCCATCCGCTCCGTGCCCGGCAACTTTGAGAAGACGCTTCAGACCCTTGAGGCTCTCCAGCCCTGCCGGGAGAAATTCGCCAACCTGCGGGTGAACGTCAACACCGTGATCTGCGCGGAGAACTTTGACGACGTGCTTGAGATCGCCCGCTTCGTCCGGCAAAACTGCCGGGTGGATGGTCACTATTTCAACATCATCCGCGGCAGCGCCAAAGATCCCTCGCTCAAGCGCATTCCCGTCGAACGCCTGCCCGCGCTCTACGACGAAATCCGAAAGGTCTACGCCCATTACGCGAGCATCGCCACACGCCATTCCGGCGGGTTGGTCAAACGAGTCGGCCGGGCATACTACGAGGGCGTACTGGCTTTCCACAACAAAGTGCAGCTTGAAAATATGGAGTCGCCGCACGCCTGGCCTATGCCCTGCACTGCAAGCGAAACCTCCATCGTCATCGACCACAACGGCGACGTGCGCGCCTGCGAACTGCGGGGCAAGCTCGCCAACCTGCGGGACTTTGATTGCGACTTCCAGCAGTTCTGGCAAGCCGGCGCGCGCAAGAACGAACCCGCCTCCATCGTTCAAGACCAGTGCTGGTGTACGCACGTCTGTTTTATCCACGAGAGCTTGCGCCACTCTCCCAAAGCGTTGCTCTACGACGTTCCGCTGAGTTACCTGCAATCGAAATTCTCGCGTGGAACCAACGGCCATTAGTCGGGCTTTCATCCATTCATTGCCAAGTGGGGGCTCCAGAATCATTCCGCTCATGCTACAATCCGGCCATCCATGAATGGAGAACCTTCACCCGTTTCCGTCACCGAGCCATCGGGCGCATTGCCGTCCGCCATGCACCTCCGCTATCTGTCGCTGCTGCGCGCAAACGGCAATTTTCGCAGGCTGTGGCTGGCGCAACTGATCAGCGAACTGGGCGACTGGTTTTACAGCCTGGCGATTTACGACCTGCTGCTGGCCAGGACCCACCGCGGCTCGGCGGTCGGCTGGGCCATTATCATTGAAACGCTGCCCTGGTTTCTGATGACGCCGCTTGCCGGGTACGTCACGGACCGCTTTCCGCGCCGGACCTTGATGATTGCCGCCGACCTCTTTCGCGGATTCATTGTGCTGGGCATGCTCTTGTCACTTGTCTCCACAGACGTTCGGTTGATCTATCTGCTGCTCGGCGTCGAAGTCATCTTTTCCTCTCTGTTTGAACCGGCCCGAAGCGCCATTCTTCCCAACGTTGTTTCGGAGGATGAGATCCTTCCCGCCAACGCGCTGGCGTCGGCCACATGGTCCGTGGCGCTGGCCGTCGGAGCGG
>JARRJI010000005.1:0-25370 GCA_037379595.1 Acidobacteriota bacterium
ATCGTTCAGTCGCTCTTGCTGAACACATCGGAAGCCTTCTGGAAGAGGAAGGTTACAGTATCAAGGTGTCACACCGTGACCTCGGGAAGAGCAATTCCGCCTAAGCGTTGGAGCCCAGGAAACATAAGAATATTTGGAGAAACGACGAGAGATGATCAACGTGCTAGCCGTTGATATTGGGGGAACTCACTTTCGCGTGGCTCTCTTTGACACCGAAGGCCACCGCCTGCTTCTCTCAGAAGGCGAGACAGAAACTGCCGGGGGTCGCGGCTGGATGCTTGGCGAGATTCAAGACCGGGCGCGGGAACTGATAGAGAGAGCGGACGATCCTGTAAGGACATGCGGAGTCAGCTTTGGCGGCCCCGTCGACTTTAAACGGCAGCGGGTCAGCTCGATGCACGTTCCCGGTTGGGAAGGTTTTGATTTGCGACAATGGGTCGAGGATAGGCTCAACCTTAAGTGCCGTGTGGACAATGATGCCAACGCCGGAGCCCTTGGTGAGTTTCGATACGGGGCCGGACGAGGAACTGAATCGATAGTGTATCTGACGATCAGCACCGGTATCGGCGGCGGTGTGGTGTGCCGGGGCGGAGTGCTTCGGGGCAAAGACGGCATGGCAGGAGAGTTTGGCCATATCCCTGTTTCTGACGCGGGCGCTGTCTGTTCCTGCGGAGGACAGGGATGCCTGGAGACAGTTTGTTCAGGAAGAGCTATCGGCCTTCGAGGACGAGGGCTTGCGAGGAGAAAGCCGGAGACCATGTCCAGGACCATCCAACTTTCTTCCGGCGATCCCGAGCAGATCACTGCCGAAGCTGTATTCCGAGCCGCCGGCGAGGGTGAGGCCGGCGCGCTCTCTATTATTCGTGAGACGGCCCGAGCCCTTGCCCGGGGACTTCTTGTCGCCATCCGGGTCCTGAATCCCGACAAGATCGTCCTGGGAGGAGGGGTGGCGCTTGCGGGAAGGCTCCTGCTGGATCCTGTTCATGAGTTTCTCGATGAGTTTTCGGCGCCGAAGCTGCAGCATTCCACGGAAATTGTGCAGGCAGAATTGGGAAATTACTCTCCGTTGTATGGCGCCGCGGCCCTGGCCCTGGATTTGATCTGAGGATGGTTCCGAGTTTGCCGCATGGCTGGGCATTATCATAAGAACCCTATTATCAATAAATTACTAATGTGATAAGCTTACAGATTAGAGTCCGTTTCTAGCTTGGTGGCTTGACTTCGCTACGAGCGAAGATTAAGATTAGCTTTTTCCACGCCCGGCGGGCTCACCAGCCTGAGGGTAGGACGCCGGATGAGCCAAGTTCAACGCCTGCTAGTATTTCTCCGACCTTACAGACTGCGCTTTATCATTGCTGTTGTCTTGATGGCTGTGGTGGGCGCATGTGAGGCGATTACTGCTCTCCTCATCAAACCCATCGGTGACAACGTCCTGAAGCCGAATACGAGTTCTACGGGCATCTTTCTTTTCGATCTTCCCTGGAATCACCATCCGCTATACCTGAGGGACCTTTTCCCCGGCCATGTCCACAATGTCTGGACGGTCGTAGTCCTCTCCATCCTTGTGGTAACCGTGGTCAAGGGACTCTCGCGGTACACGGCTACCGTCAGCATCAGCTTCATCGGCCAATCTGCCGTGCGGAATCTGCGCAACCAGCTCTACTCTAAAATCGTTCAGCAGTCCATGGCCTTTTTCAAGCGGAACCCCACCGGCCGCCTGATGTCGGCGATCAGCAACGACACCGATAAGATCCAGTTCGTGATTTCCCAGGTGGCTGCGGACTTCTTGAGAAACGTCTTTACTCTGGTCGGATTACTCGCCGTCATCATCCATTTTGACTGGAAACTGGCCCTGATTTCACTTGTGCTCGTGCCTCTGATCGTTCTCCCTTCTGCAAATATTGGCCGCTTGATTCGCCGCGCAAGCCGCTCCAGCCAGGACAGGATGGCCGATATCAACAACCTTGCCCAGGAAACCTTTACGGGCATTGGGATCGTCAAGGCCTTCGTCACGGAGCATTTCGAGGTGGCTCGGTTCAAGACAGCAACCCACAAGCTGCTCCATACGAACATGCGCTGGATCAAAGCGCAGGCTGCAACGGCTCCGCTGATGGAGCTTCTGAGTATGATTACCGCCTGCGGGCTTCTGCTTTACGAGCGCAATGAGATCCTTCACAATGCGCAAACCATGGGCGGTTTCCTTGCTTTTGTTTACGCGGTATTCAGAATGGGCGAACCCATAAAGCGCTTGACGGGTGTCAATAACGCTGTCCAGCAGGCTGTGGGCGCTTCGGAACAGGTGTTCCGGTTTCTGCAGGTAACTCCGGAAGTCGTGGAGAAACCGGGCGCGATTGAGCTGCCTTCCTTCCAGAATGAAATTATTTTCGACCATGTAGATTTTGAATATGAGGAGGGTGTCCCTCTCTTGCAGGATGTCAACCTGCGAATTCGGAAGGGTGAAGTTGTGGCTCTTGTGGGATCAAGCGGGGCCGGGAAAACAACCCTGGCCAGTCTGCTTCCCAGGTTCTACGATGTCACACGCGGCCGCCTGCTCATCGATGGAGAAGACGTGCGTGACGTCAAGGTCGGTTCGTTGCGCTCCCAACTGGGGATGGTCACACAAGGCACCATTCTTTTTAACGATACAATTTTCAACAACATCTGCTACGGGAATGGGTCACGGAGCCAGGCGGAAGTCGAGGAGGCCGCTCGCGCTGCACTCGCGCACGATTTCATCCTGGAGAGGCCCAAGGGATACCAGACTGTGATCGGCGAACGTGGCCAGCGCATTTCAGGAGGACAGCGACAGCGGCTGGCGATCGCTCGCGCGCTGCTCAAGAACTCTCCGATCCTCATCCTGGACGAAGCGACTTCCGAACTGGATACCGAATCAGAAGCGCTGGTGCAAAAAGCTTTGAGCAATTTAATGGCGGGGCGAACTGTTCTGGTGATCGCGCACCGATTAAGTACGGTCCGGCGCGCGGACCGAATTGTGGTTCTGGATCGCGGGACGATCTCGGAGATGGGCACTCACGAGGACCTTGTAACGCGCGGCGGGATCTATCAGCGTCTCCATGAACTTCAATTCGTGGATGCCGGAGCGTAAATACAGCGAGGGGGAGGCCGCGGCCGGGCTGGGATTGCCGGGTTCGACGGTCGTATGAAAAGAAATGGTTCGAAGCATGACAGGTTACGCCAAGGTCCGGCGGGAGGAGACCGACTTTTCTCTCACCGTAGCGGTCAAGTCGGTCAATCATCGCTTTCTCGACTTGCAATTCCGGATTCCCTCTGAGCTGGTGCCCGCCGAGCCCGCTTTGCGGGCAATCGTGAAGAATCACGTCAGTCGGGGCCACGTGGAAGTGAACATTAACCTCGAAAGGCCAGGCACGGGAGATATAAAGCTGAATCACGATCTGTTGAATGCCTATGTCGCCGCCTGCCGGCAGCTCCGCGCGGAGCTGAGCACCAACGCCGAGCCGGACGTGGTGCAGCTTCTGAGAATCCCCGGGGTGGTCACAAGCAACGGTGAACTCACGGACAAACAGTTGGCGGGCATTCGAAAAGTCCTGGAACCGACCTTGGCCGGTGCGCTGGATACGCTCAACACGATGCGGGATCGCGAAGGGGCTGCTTTGGAAAAGGATCTCCGCGAGCGTTTCGATCATCTGGAGTCTTTACGCAAAGGGGTTGCCAAGCTTGCCCGTCGCATTCCGCAATACACTCAGCAACGGCTGGAAAACCGGTTGCGGGAACTGTTGGGGGCTGTACACATCGACGCCGCCAGGCTCGCGCAGGAAGTCGCTTACCTGGCTTCACGGTCGGATATTTCCGAGGAACTGACTCGCTTCCAGAGCCATCTGGTCCAGGCACGCCAGCTTCTGGCTGAAAGTCGAGAGGTGGGTAAGAAACTTGACTTTCTCCTCCAGGAACTCAACCGGGAAGCGAATACATTGCTTTCTAAAACTTCGGATGTCCCCGAGGTCGGCGCCGAGGTCGGCCGCCAGGCCATTGAAATGAAGTCAGAGATTGAGAAGTTGCGAGAACAGGTGCAAAACATCGAGTGAAGGCATCCCGCAAAACGAAGCCGCCGAAAAGGCGTGGCAGTATCTTTGTTATTTCTGCACCCTCGGGTGCAGGCAAGACGACGCTGATCAACAAGCTGAGGACGTCAGTGAGCGGGCTGGCTTTCTCCGTTTCATACACGACACGTCCGCCGCGGGCGGGAGAGAAGAACGGTCGAGAGTATTTTTTCGTTTCGCCGGAGGAATTCAAACGGAGGAAGTCTGAAGGCGAGTTTGTGGAATGGGCCCGGGTGCATAACCACTATTACGGCACTTCCTGGCTTCAGCTCCGGGAAGCCCAGGAAGTCGGGCAGGATGTTCTGCTCGATATTGATGTTCAGGGTCATAGAAAGTTGCGGCGGCGGATTCCTGAAACTGTGAGCGTGTTTGTTTTGCCGCCTTCCTTCGCAGACCTTGAAAAAAGGCTTCGGCACCGGCACAAGGATTCGCCCGAGGTCATTGCTGAACGCCTTGCAATGTCACGCAGGGAAGTGGCACATTGGAAGGAGTATGATTACCTGATTGTGAATGATCGCCTCCCCGGAGCTACTCAGTCACTCTGTAACATCGTGCTCGCTTCACGCTTGCGCCGCCAGTGCCAGCACCGGCGCATCAAAGAAATTATTGAAACGTTTATTGGAGGATAGATGGAGTTACCCAACAACATTGACAGCAAATTTCGTTATATTCTCATTTCCGCGAAGAGAGCGCGGCAACTTCAGGCCGGTGCCAGGCCACTGGTACAAACGCAGACGAAAAGGGCTACGAAAGTTGCTCAGCAAGAAGTGTCTTCCGGGCTGATCCCATTCGAAGTTATTGAGATCAAAGCCAAGAATGACAATGATGAGAGCTAGTATGACGAAGTATAAGGTCAGGGTCGGTCGCCCGTGAGCGCGAAAGTCTCCTGACCTGGGACATAAGCCGATGAGATCCAACCGTCAAAACAAGGTGCGTCAGGCAATGCGTTACGCGGCTTTGTGGCTGAGGAGTGCGTGATGCGTGTGGCACTGGGAGTCACGGGGGGAATTGCTGCATACAAGTCGGCGGAGTTGCTCCGGTTGCTTCAGGACCGTGGCATTGACGTTCAGGTTGTGATGACGGCGGGGGCACGCAATTTTGTGACGCCACTCACGTTTGCCGCTCTCTCCGGGCACAAGGTCATCACGGAAATTTTCGGCAAAGGCGGCGAAGAGCCCAACGTCGATAGCGCCATCGAGCACATTGCCGTGGCACAGGGAATTGACGCTCTGGTCATTGCCCCTGCAACTGCTAATGTGATCGCCCGGATTGCCCATGGTATCGCGGACGATTTCCTGACCACGCTTTGCCTTGCTACAAAAGCCCCGATCATTGTAGCCCCTGCCATGAATGTGAATATGTGGGAAAACGCAGCCACACAGCAGAACCTGGATATCCTGCACGCCCGCGGAATCAGGATTCTCGATCCCGGTGACGGTTACCTGGCTTGTGGCATGGTCGGCTCGGGACGCCTGGCTTCGGTTGAAGCAATAGCGCAGGCTGTATTTGAAACTCTCCAGGTTCGGAACGACCTCAAGGGCGAAACAGTCCTGGTCAGCGCAGGACCAACCCAGGAGCCGCTGGACCCGGTTCGATACATCTCGAATCGCTCATCGGGAAAGATGGGTTATGCGCTGGCTGAGGCCAGCCAGAAGCGGGGCGCCGCTGTAACGCTGGTCAGCGGTCCCACGCGGCTGCCAGCACCTCGCGGCGTCACAGTCGAGAACGTCCGAACGACCGGGGAAATGAATGAATCGATGCTCCGCTGCCTCGACCGGGCGACGATCATCCTGATGGCTGCCGCCGTCGCGGACTTTGCTCCCGTTAAAGCCGAAACCCGGAAGATTAAGAAGCACGAGGGGCACCTCTGCATCGAATTCGAACCCACATGCGATATTCTCGCGGAGATTTCACGGCGGCGACAATCCCATCAATTGATCGTAGGCTTTGCCGCTGAGACGGACCATCCGCTCGAAAATGCCGCCGCAAAGCTGCGCGAAAAACGGCTGGATCTGATCGTGGTCAATGACGTGACACAGGAGGGAGCCGGATTCGATTCCGACACCAACATCGTGACTCTCATTTTCCCCGACGGACAAGAGAAACCATTCGAAAAAATGAGCAAGCTGGATGTGGCGAACGTGATCCTCGACGAAGTGGTCGGGCTGCGGTCCAAGCTGGCGAAGGCAAATGAAAAGTAATCCAGTTGTCAGTTGCGATTGAAACAATGAACGAAGAACTGCGTGGAAAAGTGGTCGCAATGCTCGAGTTCTATCGGGAACTGGGGATTGAAGAGTTCTACATCCAGCGCTCCGAGCCGACGAACCCCACGATAAATTCCGCGCGGCAGCCTTTGGGAGGCGAGGCGGCAATCAAAACCGCTTCCGTACAAAAGGACCCCGATGCGCGTACCGAGTCTCGAAAAGTAGTATTCGGTGAAGATCCGGCTTCTCTACAGAACTCTGCTGCTGCCCCAGTGCAATCCGAAGAGCCTGTGGGCCCGGTTCCTGAGTCGATGAGCCTGTTTGAACCTCCTTCGCCAAAAACGGCACCCAAAGAACATGAAACTCTCGAGCAGATTCGTGAGGATCTGGGTGACTGCCATCGTTGCCGGTTGGCCTCAGGGCGCAAAACGATTGTCTTTGGCCAGGGTAATCCTCACGCCCAGTTGGTCTTTGTGGGGGAAGGTCCGGGCGCCGACGAAGATATCCAGGGACTTCCTTTCGTGGGACGGGCCGGCCAACTGCTGAATCGAATGATTCAGTTCATCGGGTTGAAGCGCGAGGAAGTTTACATTTGCAACATCGTTAAGTGCAGGCCTCCCGGAAATCGCACGCCGATGCCGGACGAGATCGGAACGTGCTCACCGTTCTTACTGCGCCAGATCCGCGCGATCAATCCTCGCCTGGTCTGCTGTCTGGGAGCCCCTGCCGTCAGGACTCTTCTTGGCGTCAAACAAGGCATAACGAAAATTCGGGGGCAGTTTTACAACTTCCACGGCACGAAAGCTTTGGCGACAGTTCACCCGGCATACATCCTTCGTAACCCACGGGAAGAAAAAATCCTCCGGGAAGATTTCCAGAAAATTGCGGAGTTTCTAAAGGCTCCCCGGTGAGGTCCAGCCCACTGGCCTGGTCTTCTTCACGCCCCTCTGACGCAGAGAATGCTATGATATCCCTACGCGACTATTGCGACGGGGCGCCGGAAATACTAGCTAAAGTCTGCATGCAGGCAGTGTGACTTTTCAATGAATCTCAAGAGCAAAATTCTGAATCCTCACCTTCCAGTTGCTTTCTTTGAGATGGTGCCGCCTGTTGCGGGAAAGCCGGAAGTGCTTGACTCTGCGATGGACGAAATCGCCAGGATTCAGAACCTGGCTGATGCCATCAACCTTCCTGAGATTCATGACGAATCACGCGGCGGCGACAGAACCTTCAAATTCGTCGAGCGAATTGAACCACGAATACTGGGCAAGAAAATCCGGCAGAAGTTCGACATCGACGTTGTGCTCAACCGTTGCGTGGTTTACGAGCCTGATCAGGTCCGCTGGTTTCAGGAAACTCAGGAAAGGTTTGGTATCCACAACTTTATTCTGGTAGGGGGAGAATCCAGCCAGATCGAATACCCCGGACCCAGCGTTGTGCAGGCGGCACAAGAGATCCGTACTGCAGGACTTCAGGTGACTCTGGGAGGAATCAGCATTCCCAGTCGCGCTCACGAAGCGGACCGCATCCGGCGCAAAGTGGCGGAAGGCCTCTCTTTTTTCACGACCCAGGTTCTATTTGACTCGAACGATATCGTGTGGCTGGTTCAGCGCCTGAATGGGCTTGAGGCGAGGATATTCCTGAGCTTTGCTCCCGTCAGCCATCACCGTGACATCGACTTCCTGCGCTGGCTGGGAGCCGATGTGCCGGCTGACCTCGATCGTTTTCTGATTAATGGGATAACTGAGGAGAAACCATCGCATCATGCCGCGGAGGGGGCTTTCGAGCGTTGTCTAAGCCTGGCGCAGAGAATCCTGATGGACGTCTTCGATAACCTACCGCCTGACCCGCCGCCATTGGGAATTAACATCGAGCATATCAATCGCCGCAATCTCAATTCTGCCGTACGAATGCTGGACAAACTCGGAACATTTTACTCAAACCTGGTGGCAGCGCGGAGAGGCGCCAGCCTGGTCTGAACCCATTCCCAATAGTTCTCAAGAGCGGCTTTCCGCTTTCTTCCTAACCGCAAGCCACAATAAGCATTGCACGAGTTCAGGATCTGCGGGGAGCAGCTTGGAAACTCGTTCTCGATATCGGGCCCACAGAGGCGGCAGACTGAGGAGATTAATTGAAAGAGTAGTGCGATGTCAGGATGAACTTGCCGCAGCGGGTTCCTGTTCCGCCTGTATCGGGTGATCGAGGTAACGCTTGCGACTCTCCAGGATCGCGCGCCGGGCTTCCCGGGGGCCTTTCCAGCCTTCCATTCGAGTCTTCTTGCCCTCAAGTTCCTTGTAAATCGTGAAGAAATGCTCGATCTCCGTCAAAATATGGGGAAAGATCTGGTCGATCGTGTGAATCTGGTCATAGCGTGGATTACGGTCAGGCACGGCCAAGATCTTGGTATCCGGCCCATGCTCGTCAACCATGGAAAGCAGGCCTACCGGACGCACTTCCAGCATGCATCCTGGAAACGTTGCCTCATCGGCTGTGACGAGGACGTCAAGCGGGTCGTCGTCCTCTGCCAATGTTCCGGGAATGAATCCATAATCACCGGGATAGTGCATCGGTGAATAAAGCGTTCGGTCCAGGCGAAACACCCCGAGAGTCTTATCGTATTCGTACTTATTGGATGAATTCTTGGGAATTTCTACAATCATTCGGACAATTTCCGGAGAATTTGGACCTGGATCGAGAGCGTGTAGTAACACTGTCATGCAACCAGCGTAGCCAAGTCCCAGCTCTATTGCAAGTGGGAGAAGAGGGCGTCACTTGCCTGTTTCCAAGCCTGCTGAGAACAATCAGTGGCGTTCGTTTTGAGGCCGCAATTGCGGCAAACACGTTCACAGTTCATGACTTGATCGAGCGGAGGTTGTTCTTCCATACTAGCCAACCTCGCTTGCGTCGCATAGAATCCTGTCATGGATGGAAAGAAGTCCACTCCGAAAAAAGACCAGGGCCTGAGCGCCAAACCCGTTTTAGTTAACGTAGCGCCTTTGGCAGCCATTCGTCGTCCGCTCACTTATTCCGTGCCTGAATCTTTTGATGTGCGGATTGGACAGCGAGTCCTGGTTCCCCTGGGCTCGCGACGGGTGGTTGGCATTGCGCTTTCCGCAGCTCCGCCTTTACCTTCCGGCATCGAGATTCGGCCGGTGCTCGGGGTGCTCGATTCTGAGCCGGTCCTGGCGCCGGAGCTTCTAACGCTGGGGATGTGGATTGCTGATTACTACATGGCGCCGCTCGGCGAGGTTTTCCGCGCCATGCTGCCTCTGCGCTCTCACGTTCGCAAGGTGCGCGTGGTCGAATTGACGGAGGCGGGACGCCAATGTCTTCGCGAGATGGCGGAAAGCCTTCTGGAAGAAACCCGCCAAAGTACAGAACTTGGCCTGCTTCAGTTTGTGGGGCATCACCCCGGAGTGACGCTGGAGGCGCTTCGGCGAAGATTCGACAAGGTCTCACCCGGCCTGGTGCTCCAGGCGGTGAAAAAGCGCCTGCTGGCGGTCTCGCAGGCTGAGCGTGAGCGGGGCTCGAGGAAAGTAGTGGCCGTGCGTTTGTCCGGTCCTGTGGCGGGTGAACTCCCTCGCCTCTCGCCGGTGGCCCGCCGCATTGTTGAAGCGCTCGAACGTGAAGGCGAGTTCAACGACCATCGCGCACTATTGAAATCTACGCGCGGTTCTCTCGCACACCTGAAAAAGCTGCACGCGCAGGGCCTTATCGAATTTGCCGATCCAGCGTGCGCAACACCTGAACCCGGAGTCAATTCCGAGTCCCGCTTAACGTTGACCTCAGAGCAGGAGTGTGCCCTTGAAGACCTGACCCGTAGACTCCATCGTCGTGAGTTCAGCACAGTTTTGCTGCATGGCATTACTGCAAGCGGAAAGACGGAAATCTACATGCGGCTGGTTGAGCGTTGTCTCGAAGCCGGCCAGACGGCATTGATCCTCGTACCGGAAATCGCTTTGACACCCGCCATTCACCAGCGCTTCCAAATGCGCTTTGGAAACCTTATGGCGGTGTTGCATAGCGGCCTTGGTGAAGGGCAGCGCCATGAAACCTGGTGGCGCGTGCGCCGAGGTGAGGCCCGCG
Source organism: Acidobacteriota bacterium (assembly GCA_037379595.1). Lineage (GTDB taxonomy): Bacteria > Acidobacteriota > Terriglobia > UBA7540 > UBA7540 > SCRD01. Next base: position 10,370 of record JARRJI010000005.1, read on the forward strand.
TTGTGCTGGGGACGCGGTCGGCCGTGTTTGCTCCGCTGGAAAATCTGGGCGTCATCGTTGTGGACGAGGAACATGAATCAAGCTACAAGCAGGGAGAAACGCCGCGCTACCATGGCCGGGACACGGCCGTTGTGCGGGCCCGGCTGTCAAAGTCCCTGGTTGTTCTTGGGTCTGCGACACCCTCGCTTGAAAGTTATGCCAACGCTCAAGAAGGGAAATACCACCTCCTGACGCTGAGCGAACGCGTGGCCCAGCGACCGCTGGCCAGCGTCGAGATTGTCGATATGCGGGAAGAGTTTCGGCAGACGCAGACGCAGGTGCCTATCTCGCGCCGTTTGCGCGAGGAGGTGGAAGCGCAGTTGCGTTCCGGAAAGCAGACCATGTTTCTTCTGAACCGGCGGGGCTATTCCTGGTTTCTCCTTTGCCGAAGCTGCGGCCAGACGGAGCGATGCGTGAACTGCTCGATCTCGTTAACTTATCATCGCCGTGAAAACCGGTTGATTTGTCATTACTGCGGCTATCAGGCTTCTATTCCGGCGAGGTGCCGATCCTGTGGCAGTGAATACCTTCATTACGTTGGCGAAGGAACGGAGAAGCTGGAACAGAAGCTTGCTGAAATGTTTCCGAAAGCGCGAGTTGCAAGACTCGATCGCGACGCAGCCCGGCGACCGGGCCAGTACCTGCGGATTCTTTCAGATTTTCGAGAAGGGAAAATCGACATCCTGGTCGGGACTCAGCTTATTGCGAAAGGCCACGACTTTCCTGGGGTCACTCTGGTAGGAGTTGTCTCCGCCGACACTTCCCTCTCGTTACCGGATTTTCGTGCGGCTGAACGAACCTTCCAGCTTCTTACCCAGGCGGCAGGGCGCGCGGGACGAGGTGAATCTCCAGGCCGGGTTCTGGTCCAGACGTTCTTTCCAGAGCATTACGCGATCCGGTTCGCTGCCGAACAAGACTACGCTAAGTTCTATGCCAAAGAGTCACGTTTTCGAAAGGTGATGCACTATCCCCCCGCCGCCGCGTTGGCCAACGTCGTGGTGCAGGACAAAAGGCTTGATCACGCGGCCCGTATCGCTGATGAAGTTGGAAAGTTCTTTGAAAAGCTTGGCAACTTGATGCGAGGAGTTCGAATCCTGGGTCCCGGCCCCGCGCCACTGGCGAGGATTGAGGGGTTATACCGGATCCAGTTCCTTCTGAAAGCATCATCCCGAACGAGACTGAACACTATTCTCCGGCGTCTGGCAGAGGAATCTGACCAGCTGGGTGCAGCATCGCAATCACTTATGATCGACATGGACCCCGTCAGCCTGATGTAGCAAGAGGCTTGGAATTCCAAGGGCCTGGGACGGGGGACACGGGGTTGTACACGCTGCTCTGGCCGCTGGTAGGAGCGTAAGCTGCCCAAGACGGGCCCGCCTCTTCCGAAGCAGACGGTTACCCTTCGCTTCAGTTGTGCGCAGCCCTTGGCCGAAAGAAATCCTACGACTGAGGCCACCACGGAAAAGAGATCGTTCAGGGAAGTGCCTGAAGTTCTTTTCCCGGCTTGAAGCGGACGGCCTTGCCGGGAAGGATGTTGACTTCGGCGCCGGTGCGCGGGTTTCTTCCAATTCCCGTTTTGCGGGGCTTCACGTTAAAGACCCCAAACCCCCGCAACTCTATCCGCTCTCCTTTGGCCAAGGCCTTCTTCATCGACTCGAATACAGTTTCGACAGCAACCTCCGCCTTGGTCTTGGTAATACCGGTACGGTTGACGACATCGTTGACAAGATCGAGCTTAATCAAAGGAACCTCCTGAAAACACAGGATTTCATCGTAAAAAGCCCCTCGGCCATTGTCAAGTTGTTTTCTCCTGTATTATGATGCGAAGCTCCGTTTGCTTCAACAGGGGCAGTCCGCCAGGGGCATGCTGCTGTGTTGCGCGAAACGAAATTCAACCAAGGGAGTGCCAATGTCCGTCAAAAATGACCGCTGGATCCGCCGTATGGTTCAGGAACACCAAATGATTACGCCCTTCGCCGAGAATCAGAAACGGGACGGCGTTATCTCTTATGGACTTTCTTCCTATGGTTACGATTTGCGGGTAGCTGATGAATTCAAGATTTTTACCAATGTCAACAGTTCCATTGTCGATCCCAAGCGTTTTGACGAACGCTCCTTCGTGGAATTCCAGGGGCCGGTCTGCATTGTTCCTCCCAATTCCTTTGCGCTGGCCCGGTCGGTGGAATACTTCAAGGTTCCTCGCAACGTCTTAACCATATGTGTGGGGAAATCGACCTACGCCCGTTGCGGTATCATTGTAAATGTGACGCCGCTTGAACCCGAGTGGGAGGGATTTGTGACGCTGGAAATCTCAAACACGACTCCGCTCCCCGCGCGCGTTTATTCGAACGAGGGGCTGTGCCAGATCGTTTTCTTCGAATCCGACGAGGTTTGCGAAACGTCTTACAAGGACAAGAAGGGCAAGTACCAGGCACAGCAGGGCATCGTACTGCCCCGAATTTAATGAGGACTTTTCTCAGGCTAACCGTCTTCCTCCTGCTGGCGCTGATCTGTTTTGAAGGGGCAGCTTGGAGTGCGAGTGCCCCACAAACGGAGAAGAGCTCAGCCTCGCAAGCAGAGCCTGCCGCGTCGCCTAAGACCCAGACACCTCCAACTCCCCAAGGATACGAACTGTCGCCCGAAAAGAGAGCCGAGGCGGTGGCGTATTCACGCACTCAATATGTGTTGTATTTTTCGGGCGTTGCCCTCGCGCTCCTCATTTATTTTCTTCTTTGGCGCGTGGGAATTGCAGCCGCTTTTCGGAACTGGGCACGACGCGTCTCCCGGCGCCACTTTGTGCAATGCCTCATCTTCGCTCCGTTATTCTTCCTTGCCGCCAGCCTGCTGGAATTTCCGTTTGACTACTACTCAGGTTATGTTGTTGGGCACAAGTTTGGCCTTTTAAGGCAGGGGTTCGGGTCATGGATGGCGGATTGGGGCATGAGCCTCGGGCTCTTTATCGTTGTCGGTTCTTTGGTGGTCTGGATCCTCTATGTGATTGTAAGGCGCGCCCCGCGACGGTGGTGGTTTTACTTCTGGGCCGTCACGATTCCGATTTCCCTGTTCCTGATGTTCATCGAACCCTTTGTTGTTGAGCCCCTTTTTTACAAGTTTACGCCGCTGGATGCGACCCGGCCTGCACTGGTTACGCAGATCGAGAAGATGCTTCACCGCGCCGACCTCAAGATACCCCGGTCGCGCATCCTGGAGATGAATGCCAGTTCAAAAACAAATACCATCAACGCCTATGTGTCGGGACTGGGAGCAAGCAAGCGTGTGGTGGTCTGGGACACAACACTAAGAAAACTGACGGACGATGAAACGCTGGCGGTTCTAGGACATGAGACTGGGCACTATGTCCTCCATCACGTCATAAGAGAATTCGTTCTCATTGAACTGGTCGCGCTTTTCTTTATCGGATTGGGATTCGTTGCGGTCAGGAAACTGATCCGGCGATTTGGCGACCGGACTGGGCTTGAAGGTGAAGGCGATCTGGCATCCTTGCCCTTGATGCTGCTGGTGCTGACGGCTTTGACCTTTCTTTCTTCTCCGGTTGTAAATGCCATTTCCAGACATTACGAACACCAGGCTGACCAATTCGCACTCGAAGTCACGTACGGCGTGGTGCCGAATCCAAATGCGGCAGAAGCCGGAGCCTTTCAAATCATGGGCGAACAGGACCTCTCTGACCCCCATCCCAATCCGTTCATCGTGTTCTGGCTTTACAGCCATCCGCCGATCGGCCAACGAATCCGTTTTGCCCTGCACTATAAACCCTGGGCACAGGGCAAGCCCCTGGAGTTTATTCATCCGGGCAAGTCATAACCAGATCCCTCCGGGGTTACAGTTACCTGAATTAGAGAGTTGCGAACCTGTGTTCACGGCAAATGGGCCGAGATGGGCAAAGCGCAATGGCAGGACGGCCGGTGCGAAGAGACCAGCAGGCAAGCTTCGTCAATGCTTTCGGGATGAGAAAACCGCAGGAGATACCGGGATTCTTCCGGAATGAATTATTTGGAAGCTTCTTTTAAGCCTGGTTTGTAGGTCCGAGAGCTTCACGGGCATATGCGAGATCGGCTTCAACCATCATGCGGACCAACTGCGGGAAATCCACGGTCGGCTGCCACTCGAGTTCTTTATGAGCAAGGCCAGCATCGGCGCGCAGATCATGGATTTCACCTGTTCGCAGAAAGTGAGAATCGACTTCCACCCAGTCCTCGACCGAGGGCACATCCGCACGGTCGGTGATTTCGTTGAGCCCCACCAGAACCTGCCGAATAAAATCCTCGACACTGTGCGAAGTTCCTGTGCCGATCACGTAGTCCTTCGGAGTGCCATTCTGCAGCATGGCGTGCATTGCCTTCACGTAATCCCCTGCAAATCCCCAGTCGCGCCTCGAATGCAGATTCCCAAGCTTGAGTTTTGTTCGGTCACCCAACGCCCACCGTGCTGCCGCCCGGGTGATTTTTCTCGTCACCATTTCCGGCCCGCGGCGCGGTGATTCGTGGTTGAACAGAATGCCACCGGCGACGAAAATCCCCCGGTTACGGTAGATTTCTACCAGACGGTGGGCCGCCATTTTTGAAACTCCATAAGGGGACATTGGATGGAACGGAGTCCGCTCAGAGCACGCCCCGCCGACGTTTCCAAACATTTCCGATGTTGATGCCTGGTAAACCCGGGTGTCGGGCTTCTGGCTTTCGATGATCTGCAGAAAGCGCGCCAGCCCTCCAGCATTGATATCGAAGGTTTCAGCAGGGCATTCCCAACTGGTAGGAACGAAAACCTGAGCGGCCAGGTTATAGAGTTCATCGGGCCAGGCTTTCTGGAACGCCACGGCAAGCGACTCAGCATCGCGCAGGTCCCCGTAAACGAACTCGACGCGGTGAACCACGGGCTCAAGCCATCGGAGCGTAGCAGGTTCGCGCCGCACGAGTCCCCAAACCTCGTAACCCCGGTCAAGCAGATATTCTGCAAGATAACTTCCGTCTTGTCCCGATATTCCTGTAATCAGTGCTTTTTTCATAGTAATAGGCCTTCCAAGATAGCTGCATTCGGCAGTCTCCGCAAGCGCTGATGAATTTGCGGTCAGCGGAGCGAGTTTCCGCGCTTCGCTCTCCCTTCGATTGTTACCGGTCTCACATTGCCAGGACCTCATTATAGACGTTCAGGTTGCCTTCCGCTGTGCGCCGCCAGGTGAACATCCTGGCGCGCGCAAGGCCTGTCTCAACCATGGCTTTCCGCTGGTTCTCGTCCTCTACAGCCCTTAGGACTTTCTCGGCAATATCCTTCGGGTCGTGAGGATTCACATAAAGTGCTGCATCACCTCCAACTTCCGGCAGAGAAGACGTTTCCGAAGCCACGACTGGCAACCCGTGCGCCAATGCTTCAAGAACCGGAAGGCCGAACCCTTCCTCCAAAGACGGGAAAAGGAATACGTCTGCAGCGTCGTATAAAACCGCAAGACGTTCTGCGGTTACATAGCCAAGCAAGATTACGCGCGAGGCAAGTCCTTCGGTTCGAATAAAGTCATGGATAGTCTCACTGCCGTATCCGTTTCCTCCTGCGATCACCAACCGAAAGCTTTCGGGCAGGTGCCGGAGCGCCTTCAGAGCGTTCAACGTATTCTTCCTTGTCTGGATAACGCCAACGGTGAAAATCATTTTGCTACCCTTCCCAACTAATCGTTCGCGCTCAAGAGAGCGGCGTTCCGGACTGAGCGATTCCGGGTGAAAGTCAACGCCAAACGGGACCTGACGTATCTTTTCGCGAGGTGTACTAGTGTGCTTCAACAACTGCTCGGTAGTGTATTGCGAGGGCGTAATGATACGAATCGCCCTTTCCACGGCTTCCAGGAGCAAAGCAGAAAACTTTCGCTGAAAATCCGGTGGCGAGTAATCCTTACTTGTCAATGCAAACAGGTCGATGATCGTTACAATTTCCTTCTTGAATCGAAACGCCGGGGGTCTTTGCACCAGGCTGTGGAACAGATCCGTCTGCCATGGCAGCCAGAACGTCCAGGGATTCTGATAATAGCGCACCGAAAAACGTGGCCCATGAGAGTCTGGAACGGAGTTCGGGCGAAGAAACTCGCGCCGCAATTTGAACCTTGAGAGCCGGTAGCAGAGCAGATAGTGATGCTCACACTCAATCTCGGCGAGAGATTCAATCAGCCTTCGACAGTACACTGCGACGCCGGAAGGCTGCGGTCCCACGGTGTAGGTAGCGTCTAGTGCAATCGTGGCCATCAAATGGATTTTGAAATCAAGCGCAAGAATTGTCGAATTATTTTTCGATCGCGCCTTAAGACGCAGGGTGTTAAGAGCGTGAGGAATTGGCGATGCTATCGAGATCGTATTCCTTGATTTTCCGATACACAGTGGTCTTGCCGATACCGAGCAGCTTGGCAGCGCGCAGGCGGTCACCGCCCGTCAGTTCCAGCGCCTGGCGTATGGCATCGCGCTCGACTTCCCGCAACGTGGAAAACCGTTTCTTCCCATCTTCGCTCTGCATCAAGTAAAGAAGATTCGAGGGCAGGTCCCTCATCTGAATCTCAGGGGGTGACCCAAGCGCCAGAGCGCGCTGAATACAGTTCTCGAGTTCGCGGACGTTGCCGGGCCAATCATAGCTCATCAGCCGGCTCATCGCTTCATAGGAGACATCCTTTATGCCACCAGCCGCCCCGCCGTGTCGGTCGATAAAGTGATGGACCAGAAGGGGGATGTCATTTTTTCGGTCGCGCAAGGGCGGCAGCTTAATGGAGACAACGTTGAGGCGGAAGAATAGATCTTTGCGAAAAGTGCCCCGCGTAATGGCCCCTTCCAGATACTGATTGGTTCCGGCAATGATGCGAGCCTCCAGGGGCGTCCGTTGATTGCTGCCGACAGGACGCACCTCCCGCTCCTGGATGGCCCGGAGGAGTTTGGATTGGAGTTCCACGGGCAGTTCCGCAATCTCATCCAGAAAGACGGTCCCTTTCCCTCCAGCGACCAGCAGGCCTGACCTGTTCTGGTTTGCACCGGTAAAGGCCCCACGGACATGGCCAAACAGCTCACTCTCAATCAGCGTCGAGGACAGCGCGCCACAGTCGATGGGTACGAAGGGAAGATGACGCCATGGTCCGTAGGAATGAATCGCTCGCGCAACCAACTCTTTTCCAGTGCCGCTTTCTCCCAGCACCAGTACCGGATGGCGGTTGGTCGCGACTTTCAATATCATTTCGTAGACTTTTTGCATCTTTGCTGAAGAGCCAACCAAAGTTCCCAAGCCCTGGCGCATCTTCAACTGCTCGCGAAGTATCCGGTTCTCAGCGTACATCCGCTTTTTCTGAACGAGCCGGTCAAGCAAGCGTCGAAGGTCTTCTTTCTCGAAAGGTCCAACGATGCTGTCATAGGCCCCATGCGTAACGGCCTGATGCGCGAGATTTGCATGAGAATGGTTGGCCATGATGATGACATCTACCCCGGGCGAACTTCCCCGGGCGGCCTTAACGAGATCGAGCACGCGGAGGCCACGCATTTGCGCGTCGCCCAGAATGACGTCAACCCCTCCGGTGTTAAGGATGGAATAAACATCAGTTGCAGACATGGCAACCTGCACCTCGAGTCCCACACTTTCCGCGACCTCGATGCACAGGTCACAGCGGGACTTTTCATCCGATGCAATCAGGAGACAAACATCCATCGTTTGCATGCCCTGCCGGGCGTTAATCCGATCTCAAAAGTGAACCCAGTATAAGAATGATAGTTATCCGAAGTCAAAACAAATCCCGCGTTGGAACTTCGACCGGTGCCTTTTCCCTATATGGGAATGTTCCCAGCGCGAGGCTCTTGATGCAATAATCTGACGCGTCTTTCAGGGTAGTTGGCTCGAGAATTCACTCCGGACCGTTGTTTTGCGCCGATTTCAAAGTTTAATTTTCGAATCTATAATATATTGATTAGAAGGAGAGGTAGGTGACAAGACAAGCGAAAATTCTTGTTGTTGACGACGACGTCAGCGAACGTGAGGGACTGGCTGAACTACTGAAGGTCTGGGGGTATGAGGCCGACGTTGCTGCCGATGGCGAGCGAGCGTTGGAACGCGCTGCAGTTTTCAATCCCACGGTTGTGATTTCAGACCTTCGCATGCCTGGCCTGAACGGAATGGGCCTGCTCAAACAACTTCGCGAGTCTCATCCTGATGTGACGTTTATTATGCTGACGGGCCAGGGCACCATCGAAGAGGCTGTTGAAGCCACCAAATTGGGCGCCTTCAACTTCATGGAAAAACCTGTTGATCCGAAGCGCCTTCAGGTAGAACTTCGCAATTGTTTAGAGCGCCGCGAGAACGAACTGCAACTTGAGATTGCACATCGTCGTTTGCGTGACGCCGGAATCCTGGGGCAGCTGGTCGGGCGTTCCAAAAAGATGCAGGAAGCCATGTCCGTCATTGCCGCGGTGGCACCTTCTCGCGCGAGCATTCTGATAACGGGAGAGAGCGGAACGGGCAAAGAACTCGCCGCACGCACCATCCATGAACTCAGTCCGCGGAAAGGCAAACCGTTCGTAGCCGTCAACTGTGCCGCGATTCCCGAAACCTTAATGGAAAGCGAAATCTTTGGCCACGAAAAAGGCGCCTTTACAGGGGCGGTCGAACGGCGCATGGGGTGTTTTGAACTTGCCGACGGAGGGACTCTCCTACTGGACGAAATCGGAGAGATGCCGGCGCAGACGCAGGCCAAGCTCTTGCGGGTTTTGGAGGATTCGAAGTTGCGCCGCCTGGGCAGTAAAAACGAGATTTCGATTGACGTTCGAGTTCTGGCCGCAACCAACAAGGTTCCTGAGGAGGCCATCGCCAAAGGGGAACTTCGTAGCGACCTCTACTTCCGCCTCAACGTGGTGCAAATTACCATGCCTCCGCTTCGTGAGCACCTGGACGATCTAGAGCCCTTGTCGGAAAGCCTGATCGAAGAACTTAATCGCAAACACCACACCCGGGTGAAGGCTGCGGATGCCGGTTTGCTGGAAGTTTTCCGGCGCTATTCGTGGCCGGGTAACATCCGGGAACTCCGTAACACCCTGGAACGCATGATGATTTTGAATTCGGGAGAAGTGTTGCGAAGCACGGACCTTCCCGGCGATTTCGGAAAGGCCGCAACGGGTCCGATAAGCAACGATCTTCACTTGCGTCCCGGGATGACGGTCGGCGAGGCGGAACGTCGGCTGATTTTTGAAACTCTGGCTTTTACCAGCAACAATAAGACCCGCGCCGCAGAGATGCTGGGAATCAGTCTGAAGACTCTTCACAACAAGCTGAAAGAATATGAGGCTGAGCCTCAAAGCTAAGCTGACAGTACTGATTGGCCTGCTGGTCCTGCTCGTAGTGTTGGCCATCTCCACCCTCTATCTCTCCAGCCTCACCCGCGGGTCCCTGGCCGCTGTGGGGCGAAGGGGCAGGTATGTGGCTGACGAAATTTATCATCAGGCGCAGACAGTCCTGGCCCAGAGTCACCTGCCGGTAGGGGTCCAGCCATCGGACACCCAGGCAGTCCTTCAATTCATTCAATCTCGCCTTGCGAAGGATCCCGGTCTTAACTCCGCGATCGAATCTGCAGTGGGTTACTCTGCAACCACGTATTACGTTGCGATAACCGACACGAAGGGAATCGTTATTGTTCACAACGACCCCACAGAAATCGGGAGTGCGTTTAACCCGGCTCCCCCATTTAGCCGCCTCTTGAATTCAGGTATCTTCCATCAACTCAGTGTGATCTACGGTCCGCCACGGGTTTATGAGGTTGTCTTACCCATCAAAATGGGTGGCCAACCTCTCGGCAATGTTCGTGTTGGGGTCTCGACAGTGTTTGTTGCCAACCAGTTGACGCCTGAATTGCGCAAAGCATTGCTGCTTGCCATTCTGGCTCTTTTCCTGGCAACGCTTTCCGCGAGCCTGCTCTCTTATGGCGTACTTCGTCCCCTCAAGAGCATATCTCACAGCGTCGAACGGATGGCGCGGGGAGAGTATCCGGAGCCTCTGAAAGTCAACCGGAAAGACGAGTGGGGCATCCTTTCATCCAAGTTAAATCTGTTGGGCGAACAGATACGAGGCGAGAAAACAGCTTTTGTGAAGCTCAAGGAGAACCTCGATCAGCTTTTCTCCAACCTGGCGGACGGCCTCTTGCTTTTTGACAAGCAGGACCATCTGGTCCTTGCTACTCCTGCGGTGGAGCGGTTCCTGGACGCCGCTCCAGCGTCTTTGCTCCATAGAACTGCGGACGAAATTTTCGGGACGGACCGGCCGATGGATCGCACGTTACGTCAGGCGTTTCAAAAGCGGGAAGCTGTGGTCTGGGAGTCGCGTGAGGAAGACGGTGCTGAGAGCAATACCCGCGTTGCTGCGAGCGTGCAGTTTGCGCAGACCGAGGGTGAGCCGGTTGGAGCACTTGTGACGATTCGTGATGCCGGAACGCGAGCTCAATTGGAAGACCAGATCGCAGTGGCAACAAAATTGGCTGCTCTGGGCCGGATTACTTCAGGAGTTGCACACGAGGTCAAGAATCCTCTGAACGCCATGGTGCTGCAATTGGAAATCCTCAAGGCCAAGCTCGCCGAGCACACGACAACGGTTAAGCCTCAGCTTGATACGCTCTCGTCGGAGATCCGGCGCCTTGACCGAGTTGTGAAAACCTTTCTCGATTTTACGCGGCCAGTCGAGTTGCGCCCCAGCGAAACGGACCTCGAACAGCTTGTTCAGGAAGTCTTTACCCTTGCTGAGCCCCAGGCGGAGCAGAACAAAGTGCGCCTGGTTATTGAAAATGACGGTTCTGCGGCAAAAGTACGTGTGGATCGTGATCTCATGAAGCAAGCCCTTCTTAATCTGGTGCTGAATGGATGTCAGGCCATGCCTTCCGGAGGCGCACTGAAGGTACGGTCGAAAAAGTTGGCAAACCGCATGGAGCTTGAGATCGAGGACGAGGGGACAGGGATTCCTCCTGAGGTGCAGCCCAGAATCTTTTCCCTCTTTTTCAGTACTAAGTCGGGAGGTTCCGGCGTGGGTTTGGCGATGGCTTATCGGATTATTCAAATGCACAACGGTTCCATCGACTTCTTGAGCGAACCAAACCATGGAACGACCTTTCGGATCGCCCTACCCGCCTGAGCTTCTTCCCGAGAAACGAAATCGCATCCTCCAATTAAGGGATGTGCCTATCGCTTCCGCTTGAAAAATATCGGGAGTAGAATAGGCACAGAATGATCTGAGGCGAGCGGAAGAAGGTACCCTTCCGTCGCCATCAAGCGCATGGAGCCATCGTTCCCTGCGCTTAAACCTGGGTTCAAGAGGAGGAGCCATGCCACTAAAGAAGCTCCAGAAGTTTTTCGCCGGGCCCGCACCCCACCTTTCACGCGAAGATGCTATGAAGGTGTTCACTCGGGATCAATTTCAGTGCCAGTATTGCGGACTGGATGGGTTGCATCAGTTTACAAACTGGATGATTCTAACCGTTGACCACGTCCACCCCCACTCCCGGGGCGGAGCGCGAAGAATGGATAACCTCGTAACCTGCTGCCAGCCTTGCAATGTGATTAAGGGGAAACGCCTCTTCAAGACGTTTGAAGACGCAAAACACTTCGTGCTGAAAAAGCGCAAAGAATGGGAACATCTTTACACGCAGCAGGTTAAAACGGCCCAGCGAAGTGCAGTGGCGCACCATCATACCAGCTGACGTGGCCGGAGTCTGTGTCTGACTGAACCTCGGCACGAGTTGAGAAGAACCAAGAAACGCGGGTGGGAAGTGTACCCAGACCATGCGTTGCGCTGACAATACTGCCTCACCGCGTTGTTCGGCGTCCGAATTCCGCGCCAACTGTGGAACTTCAGCGATAGCGGGAGCCGACACGCAAATCAGGCAGCGCGTCCCGGGTGCAAATGCGCTTTGCAATTGCACCCAGCGACCCGTGCCGAGGTGATAAAATCAATATATCTTGAGCTGGAAAATCGTAGCTTGCAGCATTGCAGTGATATTTGGCGGATGTCCCAAGAGGCAAACCGGTCCGCGGGTTGTTTATATTCCCACCCCGCCGCCCGCAGCGAGCCCTTCGGGGCCTACTCAGGCAATGATCGTGCAAGCACCGGCCCCTTCTGTTCCGCCAGAGGTCACTCCTGTATCGCCGCCGCCGGCTGCTCCGAAACCGGCTCCCCCTAAGCAGGTCCCCATCAGGCATGCGCAAGTTAAAGCTCCAGCGCCGGAGCCCGTAGACGTACCGGCGTTACGATCCGGCCTCAGCATGAACCAGGAAACAGCGTTGCGGGATCAGGTTGTCAGGTTGCAACAGGGCATTGAGAACCGAATCTCGCGCCTCACCCGGGAATGGCTGTCTTCGGGCCAGCGGAGCACGCTTGAAGGCGCACGCGGGTTCCTTCAGCAGTCCCAACGCGCTCTTCAAGAATCAGACTTGAAGCGTGCCTTCAACCTTGCCCATAAGGCAGAGCTGCTTGTGAACTCGCTCGAACAATCGCATTGATCTTTTCAAGAGCCGGCACTTCGGGTGATGCGAGTTTGCACCGAAATCCCATGCTTACATCCACTGTTTACGATCCGAGTAAAAGGTGACTCGGCGGTTCGGGTATTTTTCTTTGAAGGCGAGATAACGCCGTAAAACCTGTTCGTATCGACGGTTCGAAGATTTCAGCTTGCGGTGAGGCAGCCGAATCAGCGCTTTCTCGACACTCCACACGTTCCGTGGTGAGAAGCGCCAGTCAGTGCTTACCAAAGTCCTGAGGTCGGCCAGCGCGTATCCGATGATACGACCCTTCCCGTCCACGTAGGGATCCACATAGCTCATGACAAGGTGGCGCAGTGTTCGATAGAGGGGTTTACGACCCTGCAAATTCAAGTCGCGAGACCGGCCAACCGCTCCCCATCGGCCACCCTGGCGGAAAACAAAGACCACATGGTCCAATTTATCTTTGGACTCTAAATCCAGCAGCAAAGGCGGGTACCCATGCTGTTCAAGAATGGCGGCCGCCACGAGCGCTGCTTCGAGACAATGAGCAGCCCTGTGCCTAAGTGTGCTGCGAAAACTCCGCAGAGTCTCTCCCTGCTTTTCGTGGTTGTAAGAGAAAGTCCGAATAAGCTTCTGCGCCTGATGCGGTGTTCGGACCTTCTGAATCACTTCCCACTCGGCACATGTAAAAGCTTCACGTCCAGGCGGCACATAAGGCGGATTGAGGCGAGTCGTAAGGCTGCGCAACTCTTCTAGTCCCCTACTCCCCAGCGATCATACCAAAGTTGGAAGCAGAGGAGTGTCCAAAGGGTTTTCCGGTGGTCGGCCCGTCCCTCTGAATGCTCCCGAAGTAACTGGTGAACAAATGTGCTATTGAAGAGCCCCTGGCGTTTTAGCTTCCCCTCCTCCAGAGTTTCAGCCACCAGGGGTCGCAACACGTTCCGAATCCAGCTCGCAATGGGAACAGTGAATCCACGTTTTTGCCGGTACACGATCTTGCGAGGCAGCCATTTTTCGACGGCCTTCTTCAAAATGTACTTGCCCTTAAACCCGCGCATCTTAAGATTCGTCGGCAAACCCGCGGCAAACTCGATTAAACGATGGTCCAGGAAAGGTGTCCTCAGTTCCAGCGAACATGCCATGCTGGCGCGATCCACTTTTACCAGCAGATTGTCCTCAAGATACATCCGGAAGTCCAGATAGAGCATTTCTGCCAGGACTTCATCAAAGCGCGCGCCCTCCAGTACTCGCGGCAAGGGATTGAAAATCACGCTGCTCGCAGGATGTGGCCCGGCCCATTGCGGTGAAAAGAGCTGATCAAGTTCTCCGGACGAAAACATGCCGAACCACGTGTGGTGGCGTATCGCTGGGCTCTTTTCCGCGTGCGTCAGAAAGCGGCGAAGGAACAGACCCTTAGGCACAGCGTTTGAAGAGACCGGAAGGAGTTCCCGCAACCGGTCAAAAACCTGCCGCCGCAGGACCTCTGGCAGCCGGAGGTAATACTCCGCCGCCCTCGCTCCCAGGTAGGTTGGATAGCCACCAAACAGTTCGTCGCCGCCCTCGCCACTCAGGGCAACTTTGATGCGCTCACGTGCAAAACGTGACAAGAGATAAGTTGGTATAACGGCCGGATCAGCCATCGGCTCGTCGAGATGGTTGACCAGAATCGCCAGGGCATCGCGCATGCTCTTGTCGTCGGCGGTAAGGACATGATGTTGCGTGTTGAAATACCTGGCGACGTACGCTGCATATTCTCCTTCATCGAAGGAACGCTGAGGAAATGAGACGGAGAAGCTGTTGACGTTGCCCGGCGAAAGCTCGCTCATCGTCGCGACGACCGTTGAAGAATCGACGCCGCCGCTCAGAAAAACTCCCAGCGGCACATCGCTGACAAGGCGGGAAATGGCCGCCTCGCGCATCTTTTCGCGAAGCTCTTCACAAGCTTGCTCTTCCTGCTTTCGGTTCAAACTTCCCAGTTCTGGCGCTCGCAGGTAATCCTGCATTCTCCAGTAGCATTCGACTCGTGATGCCTCGCCGTCGACCACCATGAGGTGTGCGGCGGAAAGTTTCTTGATGTCAGCATAAACAGTTCGAGGCGTGGGGATGTATCCATAAAAGAAATATTGGGAGACGGCTTCGGTGTCGAGTCGTCGGCTGACGCCTGGATATTCCAGAATCGATTTGATTTCCGATCCAAAAAGCAGAGTGCCGTTGTGCTGCCAGTAGTAGAGCGGTTTCTCGCCCGCCCGGTCGCGCGCCAGGACCAGCCGTTTGGCCCCGTCGTCCCACAGCGCAATGGCGAACATGCCATTCAGCTCGCGAACAAAATCCGTTCCCTTCTCTTCATAGAGATGGGCAATGACCTCACCGTCAGATTTTGTCTTAAACCTGTGACCCCGTTCGAGAAGGCCTTTGCGCAACTCGCGAAAGTTGTAAATCTCACCGTTAAAAACCAGGTTGACCTCGCCGTCTTCATT
>JARRJI010000006.1:0-33957 GCA_037379595.1 Acidobacteriota bacterium
TTAAAAGGAAGGCATGGATTTGACCAAAATCTGGAGGCCGTTCTGCCAACTCCGTGAGAGAATTAATCTTTGCTTCGCATGAAGTTCGGTTCATAATGACCACATTCTTCGAGCAGGGGAAGACAAACACAGGAGGGAACATGAAAGCATATCTGATTGTAGCTGCGTCTTTGCTAATGAGCGTCATGGTTGCCAAGCCAGCCGTAGCTCAAGGCGTTTTCAAGGTCGAAACCGGGCAAGCGTTCAATAAGATACTTCCGAAGGACTTTGTGCTCGAGGAGAACGCAATCCCCACTCAGAAGCGGAATTCGGTCCTGGTCTCGACGCCCTCGGGATCGCGACTGGTCGTGGGGCTGCTTGATACTAGCGGGTACAGTTCGCAGGTCCAGGAGAAGTACCTTGGGATGATGATCAACGAGGGCAGCTTGAATGTCTGCGGCCATTCGGTTGCCATCGGGAGTTACGGATTTGGGCTTAAGAAGTCGCCAGGCGCTGCTGAGGGTCAGGCCTCGCAGTTCATCCTTTATAACCAGAACGGCCAGAAAGTCACGGAATGCTCAGCCGGGTGGGATGCCAAAATCAAGAGTCCCAGGCCCCTGAAGGTCGTCGTCGAGGGAGGCAGTACGGCTCGTCTTTACCTGGGGCGAAACTGGGTCGAATTAAAGTAGGCGAGTTTCGGATTGATCTGCGTCTGTGATTCGAAACGAGGAAGGCCCGCGTCCTGACAGGCAACATCTTGTGGTACCTGAGATTGCTTGTGTGTTTTCCCGGGACGCGGGGCGTACCTCGTTTCTATGCCTCAACAGGTTGCACTTCGGCCGCGAAGAATTCCTGAACTGGCTCTGCCTCAGGAGTCCCTCCATTTGTCCCGCCTCGCACTGGACCGTCAAGCCCCCCTACGGTCACGCCATGGGAAGCGTGCCTCGTGTATACTTACTTTAAGGGACAAAATTGAGAAGAGCCGGACTGAAGCGGGCTGGAAAATCGGAGACGGCAAGGGGCAATGGACAGCGTCGGGGCTCGGCTGGGATGAGGTCTTTGAGCAACTTTTTGCCTGAAATTGTCTTCTACATCAGTAAGACATACGGAATCGGCGGAAGATTGGTGTGAGGCATGTACGACAAAGAAGCCCAATGGGGAAAAACCTGTATTAAGTCACTCGTAGTTCTCCTGGTGCTGGTTGGCATCCTGGCGCTGCCCCTGTGGGCGGCGCAGCCTCTCAGCAAAGATGACATTACGCTCCTGCTGATCGGCGGCGCTTCCGAAGCAAAGATGGTCAAGCTCGTCGAGGAAAGGGGTGTGGACTTCCAATTGACCCCGGACCTCATTCAGAAGTTCCACAAGGAGGGGGCTTCCCAGGCGCTGATTGACGCGATTATAAAGAGCAATCGTAAGAGCCAGACGCAGAGTAGCGCCCCGGTGGCAGAAGCTCCCAGCGGCCAATCCAGCACCAGCTCTGGCATAAGCCCTCAACTGCCCGGGTCTGCGCCTCAAGTGTCCAACATCTCCAACCCTCCTCCTTCAACTGCTTCGTCTAAGAATTCCGGGTCCTCGCAGGTCGATCAGAAAGTCAATCAGGTCATGGCCGGTCTTGGGAACGGTCCTTCGCAGGCGGGCCAGAATGAGGGGCCCCCGCCATTGGCTGCAAAAGCGGGACAGAAGAAGGCGGCGCCCGCGGTGAAGCTTAGCAATCCGAGCCCCGCGGAGATCCAGAAGATTATCAAAGCTTTTGCTGCCAAGGAACTGATGTTCAAAGAGGCCCGGGACAATTACACCTATCGTCAGGTCAACAAAGTGGAAACTCTGAACGCAGACAACCAGGTGGATGGTGTCTGGCAGCAGAATTGGGACATTCTGTTCGACAATCAGGGAAACCGGATCGAGAAGGTCACTTATGCGCCCGCCAGCACGCTCAATCGGGTCCAGATGACCGAGCAGGATATGCAGGCATTGCGCCATACACAACCCTTTGTGCTGACAACCAATGACCTTGACGATTACGACATCAAGTACCTCGGCCACGTGAAAATTGACTACATTACGGCCTATGTCTTCTCAGTTCGGCCAAAAGTTATCAAGAAGCACCATGAGTACTTTCAGGGTGTCGTTTGGGTCGACGACCATGATCTGCAAATTGTCAAAACCGAGGGCCGGCAGGTTCCGGAAATAAGAAACAAGAATGGCGAAAACCTCTTCCCGCGGTTCAGCACCTGGCGGCAGCAGATCGACGGTAAGTTCTGGTTTCCCACTTTTACGATGGCGGATGACACTCTTTATTTCCCAACCGGCCCTGTCCACATCAAAGAAATCATTCGTTACACGGATTACAAGCAGTTCCGGTCGACTTCGGTCATCAAGGCGGTTCAGGCGATCAATCCGAGCAAACCCAATCAGCCGTCGAACGGTTCGTCTTCTCCTCCCAAGCCCAAGCCCAAGAAGTGAGTTAATCCGTTGGGGCGCAGCTGTCTGCTGATAAAATCTTGTCCATGAAAAAGTCTGGTGTGAGCTGGCGAATCGTGCTGGTTCGTCCGCGCAATCCCCTGAACATTGGCGCTGCGGCGCGCGCCATGGCTAACTTTGGTTTCGACGATCTGGTCGTGGTGGCGCCGTACGATCCTGTCTGGCGGGAAGCCCGTTCCGCAGTCGGCGCCGGCGCCGTGCTCAAATCCGCGCGAATGGTGGAGCGGCTTCCGGAGGCGATTGGCGATTGCACTTTTGTTGCAGGAACGACAACCGGCTCCAGAAGAAACCTTGACCGCAATCCCGTTGCTCTGACTGAACTGACAGCCACGGTGCAGAAGTTCCGGTCGCCTGTGCGCGCAGCCGTGTTGTTCGGTTCAGAGAAGACTGGCTTGTTGAACGACCATCTGAGTTATTGCCACCTGCTAGTGCGAATTCCTACGACGGCGGGTTGCCCCTCAATGAACCTTGGGCAGGCGGTGGCCGTCTGCTGCTATGAACTGGTGCGTGCCGCAGGATTTCCCCGAGCCGCGGCCACGGGCCGTGTGCACTCTTCGTTGCCGGCAAACGTGCAGTCGCTTGACCACGTGCTCGACAGGGCTGCGACTGTTCTGGATATCGCCGGTTATTTCAAGCCCAAGGGGAAACACGCGCAGCTTTTGAAGCTCCGCCGGCTGATCCTGGCCCTTGGATTGAGCAACCACGATGTGAGGATCCTGGGCGCTATCCTGGCCCAGATTGAGTGGAAAATGAAGTCCGGATAAGCGCCCGGCCGCTGTCCGGATCCAGTCCTAATTTTCCCGAACGGTCGGCTGAAGTTCCACGACAGGAACCAGAGGTTCCGGCTCCTCGAAAGCAGGCCGGGTTTGAGGATCGCGCCAGTTGTCGAGCAGGGCGACGTGTTGCACGCAGGTAATCGTGCAGCGCGGGGCGCAGGACTTGCGGGTGTAATACTCGTGATGAAGGTGCTGCGGCGTGTAATTTTCCAGGGGGATTGCCGGATATCCGCGTTGCTGCGAGCAGTAATGCACCAGGCCATCCTCGCACACGTAGAGGTAACGGCTGCCGGCCCGGCAACGCCAATCGCGCGGGATTCCGTTGGCAATGTATTTCTGGAAACGGTTAAACCGCGAATAGGACCGTTTACCCCAGCTCATGATGATGTGGAAAATCTCCATCTGCCGGGTATTGAGCGGACGGAGCTGCCCTTCGTGGTCGTGCAGGACGCCGACGGTCGAAGTAAAACCGAGTTCCAGAGCGCGCCGGGCAACGGCCAGTGCGTCTTCCGGATTGTGGACGGCACTGCCCAGAACAGAGTTGATGTTGACCTGGAAAATTGCGTGGCGTGCCAGGAGCTGCAGTTTCTGGTCGAGTACCTTGAGGCTTTTCTTTGAGACGTCATCGGGCTTGACGTTGTCGATGCTGATTTGAAGATGTTCCAGCCCTGCATCGTTCAAAGACTCGATGCGAGCCTGCGTCAGCAGATAGCCGTTTGTGATCATGCCCGCGATCATGCCGCGGACGCGGATGTGCCGGATAATGTCCTCAAGCTGCGGATGGAGCAAAGGCTCGCCGCCGCTGATGGTGATGATGCTTGTTCCGAGCTCAGCCAGCCGGTCGAGGCGGTGAAACATTGTTTCAACCGGCAGCGGTTTGGAAAAGTTGTCGTACTCGTTGCAATAAGCGCACGAAAGATTGCAGCGGCGGATAGGAATGATGTGGGCAAGAACAGGATGATGAGGAGAGAGCAAGCCTTTCGCGATCATGCGCAGTTCCCGCATGCGGGTATGAATAAATCGGGCTTTTCGCTTCAATGCGGTTCTGCTCATGACGATCAGATGTCAGCGCGCTACCCAGAAAAATCGCAATGGCTGGTTCCCGGACTCGAACAGGCCCCTTCGGGCATGCCGCCTGGCATTCCCGATCCGTTGAACGACACCCTGCTTCCCATGGAGTTATACATATACGACAAAGGAAGCCAATCTGCAACCAATTCAGTCTAAAGTGTTGAAACAGACGGTCGAACCGTCATTATTGGCCTTGGATTGGAGGGGGAGTTTGCCGGGGCGGAAGAGTTCTGAGGCCCTGCGAGGCGAGTTTCTATGGCACCTTGACTCGCTTTACGTCCTTCGCAGCATGGATTCGGAACGTAGAGGAGGGCAAATCGCGATTGACCTCAACGGAACTGTAACGGGCAAGCGCGTAATCGCCATTCGGCTCATAAAACTTTTGCTGCACGGGCAGCCAGGACTCCTCGCTGATCCAAAGCTCAACTTTGGAAAGTTGTGCGGCGACAGTCTTTTTCCGCGGAGTCAACTCCAGCACGGCGGTTGTGTTGCCGCCCAGTTGCTCCTCTCTCAGGTACCTTACATCGTAGACTTTCTGCATCTCTTTGGAGTCAGTCCCGAATCCCAGTAACAAGAACTGCTGAACAAGCGCGGAGTGTTTGCTGAGATCGTACTCTGTGATCTGGTTGATCAAAGGCTGATACATCTCTGCCTTGTCTTTCCTGAACAGGATGACTTTGGCTGCCGGCTTTTGGAAGTCAATCAGGATGTCCGGAGACTTGTTGTTTCGAAAAAACATTTTTCCGGACTCCATCGAGTGATCGTCGACGAGGACGGTGACTTTGGTATAGGCAAGGTTTGCAGAGACCGTCTTGAGGCGTTTTGCACTTTCGTTCATATGCGAAAACACCTTGCCGAGGTCCAGAAGACCTTTCTTGCCTGCCCCCAATGCGGGCAGGGCCGATCCCAGCAGCAGAAAAACGGCCAGAAAGATGCCCGTACCTCTTGTTCGGTAAGGATGCTTAGTCATGCCCCCAATGCCTCTGGCAATACGATTCTCCTCCCTGCCTATGAGATGCGTCCTCAGCGTCCCACCACCACCGTATAGCCGAGGATTATGTTACCTTTCCCCAGAATCGGATGAACGGATTTTATGACAAAAGGTGGCTTGATGCGCTGAAGGAGCAACTGATGAAACGCCTTATCGGGCGGAACCTGCCCGAGCGATTCCACAAGCCGCGCATCCAGTTGATAAACCCAAGCGTTATCCGTGTGGCTGACTTCGACGATGCCCGGGACGTGCCGCAAGTCACTCAGTTGCAGGCGAGGCCGATCGTGGAACCAACTGGCCGGCGAGAGGAAGATGAAGGCCAGGATCAGCAAAACGATGATGTCATACTGCCAGCTTCCGCGCTCGTAGGACCAGAAGATCGCCCGCTTCGCAACCAGCTTGACCTTGGACCAAACGCCGGGATGGGTGTGGTCCCCGGTCTGCTGTTGCGCGCGAGGTTCGGCTGGTTTACGGAATTCGCTGTTTGGTGCCATACACCTGAAACGTGAGTAAAATAACAGCAAATACGGGAGGTATCAATCAGAAACGATCCGCCCGTCGCGCATTCGAACGATCCGGTC
Source organism: Acidobacteriota bacterium (assembly GCA_037379595.1). Lineage (GTDB taxonomy): Bacteria > Acidobacteriota > Terriglobia > UBA7540 > UBA7540 > SCRD01. Next base: position 5,880 of record JARRJI010000006.1, read on the forward strand.
GGCAACGGAAGCGGCCTCAGGATTGTGGGTGATCATCACAATCGTCTGACGGAAGTCGCGGTTCAGGGATCGAAGCATGTTCAGCACGACCTGTGAGTTTTCAGTATCCAGATTGCCGGTAGGTTCGTCAGCGAGCAGAAGTTTCGGTTCACAGATGACCGCGCGCGCAATGGCCACCCGTTGCTGCTCCCCGCCGGAAAGGGCGTAGGGTTTGCGACTCAGCTTGTCCTTGATTCCCAGCATCTCCGCTACGGCGTCAAACCGATGAGGGTTGAACCCGTCGCCCTGGATGTGTTGAGCAATAGCGATGTTGTGCCGGGCGGTCAGAGTGGGAAGAAGATTGTACCGCTGGAACACGAAACCGATCTTGTGACGGCGAAATTTTGTGCGTTCTGCATCGTTCATGCACGTGAAATTGTTCCCATCCACCAGGACCTCGCCGCTGGTGGGGCGGGTTAAACCTCCGAGAACGTGCAGCAGTGTCGATTTCCCGCATCCGGAAGGTCCAACGACAGCGACGAATTCGCCTTCCTGAACGACAAAGTTGACTCCCCGCAAGGCCGGAACATCTACTTTTCCGACTCGGTAGACTTTTTTCAGGTCTTCAGTTGATATGATCGATTCCATACAGCCAATTCGGCCTGTTTTCTCCGTTTCGCACTCAGTTGTTTCCAGAAATATCGAGCCCATAGACGTCCAGAGTTTCCGTTATTCGTATGCGAGCGAATCCACCGGATCGAGCCGAGCCGCGCGTATTGCGGGATAGAAGGCGCCAAGTAGAGACCCTCCAATCGCCAGCAAGCCTGCCCAGAGTGCCCAGTGCAGCGTCAGTTCAACGGTTAATGTTGGGAAGGTAGCAACGATTGCCCTTTTGACAAGCCATGTGCCACCGTAACCTGCAATGATACCTATTATGCTGAGCAGACCCGCTTCTCGCAGTATCACCCCCATGATATACCTTTTGCCTGCTCCCAGTGACTTTAAAATGCCGATTTCGCGCGTTCGTTCGGTGATCGTCGTGTACATGGAAAGGAAAATCACCAGGAAACCGATCCCCACAGCAACAGAGATCATGGCTGTAATAAAGGCGGTCAACGCAGGAAGATTGTTCGACGTCATCAAGGACATGTATTCCCTGATGGAGAGGATCTGGTGCTGCGGGAGGAGTCCGTGGATCGAGTTCATAACGGCGTGGGTGTAACCGGAATCGGTGCATTTGACAAAGAAAATGGAAGCCTTGTCGTGGGCGCCGCTCAAGTCCTGGGCCGTCGATAACGGGATAAAAAGCCGCGCTCCCTTTCCGTGCTCGACGATGCCGGTCACGTGAAAGTTGTGGTTCAGCAGATTAAGCGTTTGACCGACCTTGATATCATTCGATCGGGCGTACCAGTCGTCCACAAGGATGTCATAGGGCTTGGCTAAGGGGCCGCCTTTGAGGAAAACGAATCCGCCGCTGACACTGTTAAAGCTTGCCGGATCAATCCCGTAGATCAGATTGATTCCGCCGTGTGCGTTGAAGAGGAACAAAACGGGGGCTACCGAAAGGACATGCGGGATTTCGGCAAGCCGGTCGCCGATTTTGATGGGCATGGGCGCCTGGGTCAGGCCGAAAAAGAGGGAAGCTTGTGGTGGCTGCACCATGATGTCGGCGCCCACTCCCTCCACGCGCTTGGCGGTTTCGTGCAGCATCCCGTGAGTCATTCCCACCACGAGCATGACCATCCCCACCTCAATGGCCACAGCCAGGACGCTGACCAGGGTCCGAATCGGCCGGTGGAGAATATTCTCAAAGATCATCCTGTAGACCAAAAGGTTCCTCCGGCTATTGGGACCCGCCCAGCTTGACCAGCGTTGCGGCTGGCGGCTTCTCCAATTTGAACTTCTCTGAAGAAATCGGCCGATTGAATGTCGCCTTCTCGATTTCTATGGACAGCTTATAGCCTTCCGCAGGTCGGCTCAACGTGATCTCCGAGGGATAGCTGATTCCCTGGAAATCGTGGTAGTCAGCATAGTCTATGTCTTCGCGAAGAGAGCCTTCGGCGCCGTAAAGCTGCAGGCGCGAGATATTCAAGTTGGAGCGATCGAACCAGACTTTCCGCTTCAGACTCAACTCCACGGCCCTGCCTGGCTCAACAACGCTGAGAATGTAGTATTGACCTGTGGAAGTTTGCGCCTCTTCGCTGAAGACTTTCTCCCGGGTTTCGTCGATTGGAGGAATCAGCAGAGCATCCAGGATATGTTCAGGCCGGAGATTCTCCAGAGACGTTTTGCTGGGTCCCCGGTAACTGTTGTCGCCGACAATAAACTTGTTTTTCGGCGGAATAGAGACACGGAACTCCCGGCCGTCAGAAACCATATCGAAAATCTGTGTCCTGACAACCGGTGCTTGCCCAATAATGCGAATCATGGCGGGTTTTTTCAGTAGAATGAAACCGTGGACGTTCTGATACTCTTTGATAACACCGGTGTAAATTGATCCTGTCGTGGGCTTGAACTCGACTGTCGCCGTCAGCGTGTTGATCGCCTGGCTCCACGCATCAACATCCTTGACAAGCTCGGCGACCGTAGCTTGCCTCAGGGGTCCTGGCGGTTGAGGTGGAGAGACACGGATTGTTCGTTTAACGGCACAAGCCCAACCCCCTGCTATCAAAGCAAGAAGGGCTAGTCCAACACCGCAACGTCCGGCCAACAACAGGAACTTCCGGCATGACTCGCACAAACTTTTAAGCTACCATACGTGCTGAACTCCGTCAATCTGTGTCTCTTTTACCACACCTGGCAGGGTGAGCACAACATCTGACGGTCTTTGGCTGGTATTGCTCGGCTGCAGGTTTATCCTAACCCTAGAGGTGACATCGCGTGCAGGCTGTAGAAGTGCTTCCGCAAGGCAGGGTCCGAGCCGGGGTCACTTACTGCTCAAAGATGCCCTGTAGGCGTCAATGTGTTTTCTGGCGAGACTTTCCCAACTGAACTTTCCAGATCGTTGTGTCCCGAGCGAGCCTAATCGGCTTTTGAGCTGAGGACTGGCCAGAACGTCAATCATCTTCCCGGCCAGGGCTTCGTGGTCCCGAGGGTTATCGTAATAGGCTGCCGCTTCGGCCGCGACTTCCTCAGTGGAAGGGATGCGCGATGCCACAATGGGAAGTCCGAAACACATAGCCTCGACCAATGGAGTTCCAAATCCTTCGTATCGGGAGGGAAAGACAAAGACCTCAGCAAGCGTATACAGCAACGCCAGTTCTTCGTCAGTCACAAATCCGGGCAGAATATAGCGGTCGCGGCAGCCCTGTCGTTCAATGGAACTCTTGATCTCCGGAAAGCCGTACCCGGGCTTGCCCACCATTACACACTGAAGATCGAACGCGCCAGCCACGCGGGCAAATGCTTCCACCAGGGTGGTCACGTTCTTCCGCCGTTCCAGGGTCCCAACGAAAAGTACATAGGGTTTTTGAAGGCCCAGTCGACTGCCGAGTTGCTGGCGCAGATCCTCCCGCCTTTCAGCCGGAATTTCGGGCAGATGGGAGTGCCCGTTCCACGCGCTCCGAACCCTTTCTTCGGCCAGATTGAATTGCTCAATGACCTCTTTCCTTATCGAGTCTGAGGGGCAAAGGATGAGATCAGCAACCTTCACCGCCCGTGAGATGGCTTTCCGGATATACCTTGCGTACATTGGCGGATGGACTTCCGGCAATTTCCAAGCTGCCAGATCATGGATGGACACGACGTATTTGGCCTTGGACTTGCGACTGCGCGGCACAAGGTGATTTGTGAAATGGATTAGATCAGGCCCGAGTTTCTCTAACTGGTCCTGAAAACCCGTTTCCAGCCAGGCTGCGTAAGCGACGCGCCGGATGCTGGACGGGCGAATTTTCCGAACCAACTTGCTCGTCAGCTGCGGAAGAATTTCAAAATCTGCATATCTTCCCAGTTCTCGCATCAGGTTTTCGCTGTATCTGCCGACGCCTGTTCTTTTCTCAATTGAGAATCCGTCCTCAAGCAGAAGTCTCATCTCCGCTTCTCTTCTTGTATCACCGCCAGGGCTGGCATTTTGGACATGGTGATTTGGATTTCGCGATTGTGCGGCAGACCCGTTTCTATCCCTGGCCAGAATCCGCTCAGACGGCATCTGGAGGCTGACCTGATCCGATGCTCCGCGCCAGGAGTTCGTTCCATTGCTCTTCTCCTATTGATGACCTGAATGTAAGCCTTGTAGTAGCGAAGACAATGAAGAAGCAACCTTGCTGAGTCATGCAAGAGACTTTGCCCATTCACGACGTCGAATTTGGAAAATTTGCGGCGCGAAGTTGACCAATCTGCAAGCTCAGAATTGAGGTGCAAAGGAGGGTTGTGTTTCCCCCTTCGAGCGAGAACAAAACAATCATTCCCAATCTTGGACAAATTGTAGAGATAGCCCCCGTGCCTCATGCTTAACCCCGAAGCCACCTTTGCTCACCATTAGGGATGCCTGAAATCCCCCCATGAGCGGGAGCGCGATATCTTCTGGCCAGTGGCAGCAGGAAAAGGAAACAGGAGGGGACCAGGAAGAGCAGTGGCGGAATGACCGTAAAGAAAACTGACTCAAAAGTCACCAGGATAGTCCCGCTGCCGCTGACCCCCAGGAGGTAATTTATGATTGCGCCCCAGAAAAGGAGCGTAACAATGTTCATCTTTTCCTTCCGCAAAAGATATCGGTGAACCCACCCAAACCCGAACCCCTGTAAAAATGAATAAATCAACATCCCCATTAATCCCCATTCCGTATAGCCCGTGCCGAAGAGCGTCAAGGACGCCGATAAACCTGTGGTGTTTGTGGATTCTCCGCTCATAAGGTCGTAAATAAACTCAGAAAGGAGGGGTGTCTTGTGCCGGCCTGTCAATTGGTCCCTGATGCGCGCCACTTCCCGGTGCATGGCACCCCCGTGCATGGGACCGAAGCGGTTCATGTATTTGAAAATGAAGTCCACTGGCTCCGCATTCGTGGTCGTGAGCCTTTGGTAGTATGTCTGATAGACACCTCCAGCTTCCCAGTATCCCTGGGTGGACATCAAGCGTACGGCGACAATTGCAGCGGAAACAGGAACGACTACCAGAATAAGGGGTAGCACAGTCTTGCGGAAATCCCGTTTCTTGTTCATATAGAAAAGCACAATATTGAACCAGACAAAAATCAGGATGGCGGCACCCTTGGTAGCAAGCAGGGCCTGGCTGAGAATTGCGAATCCCAGTCCCACGTACATCATCGCCAGGGCGGCACGCGACCCGGATTTGCGGTGTATGCCCCAGGCAACAAGCGCAAGACCCGCAAAACAACCCGGGCCGAACACCGTCATCAGTCGATTAACGATTCCACTTGTGGACTGGACCCAAGCCATGGCAGGGAAACTCGAAAAGATTGGAAATCCGTTTTGGGCAAAGAAAATCGATGTGACAATTACTGCACCACCCAGCGACAGGAACAGCCCGACGTTCAAAGGAAGGACCGGAAACATCAGTTCCGTTTCTGTACCAACGGGTTTCCGCCCGGTCCTGGACGCGGGCACCTGCAAACCTCGACCGGGAGCGCTGTTTCTGGAATTCGTCTTCTTGAACACCCGGTGAAGGAGAGGGATGAGATCAGACGCGAGCAAGCCAACGTAGAACAATCCGAAGGCTGCTGCAGAATATATGTAGGAAGAGCCCCCGTCCACGGCCCGAATTTGCAGCAATCCCAGGTCTAAGAGAGCAAATACGGCCGCCCAGAAAAATGGAAGGCAAAATATGCTGCGGTATCGATAGTAGATTGCAGTAATAACCGCAGCGACAAAAAGCGAGACTATGACTTCAGACAAGCGGAACTCCCAGAGGCCTAGCATAGCACGCGGGGTGCCCAGTTACGGCATCCCCGATGTTATCTCGGCTGGATACCCTCCTGCCGCGGTTGCTGTTGCTGAAAAACCCGGCTATGAACTGATGCTTCGAGCGGCAGAGTCTTCGCCAGCGCCAGGCATTAACTTGCTGCCTTGGTTCGTCCAGGTTCGAACGGCGAGTGCAAAGTCCTGCACGACTTTGGTGATGCCCAAATCCGCTATTATCTCTCTCGACCTGTCTCCCATCTTGCGCACCAAACCCCAATCACCCGCCAGCCTGTCGAGGGCCCTGTAAAGAGCTTCCTCATCGCCTGCCTTGATGACCAGCCCGTTTTCATCGTGCCTGACTAGGTGAGTTTCGCATCCGGCACTGTCTGTAGTGACAATGGCACAGCCGCATTGCATCGCTTCATTGACCACCAATCCCCAGGGGTCGTGATGCGTAAATAATACAAAAATTCCTGCGGTTGAGAAGAAGGCCCATTTTCGATGGCCTTCGCAATAACCCACGAAGTGAATTCGTGTATCATCGCCGGCTAGAGACTCGAGGTGGACCCGTTCCCGGCCTGCCCCCATGATAATCAGGCACAAATCTTCTCCATTCAGCCTTCGAAAAGCGCGAATGACACCGTCAATTCCTTTCGCCTTCCGGAAGTAAGCTGCAGTCATTATGACTCGTTTCTCCGCGACAAGTCTCCGGATATCTTCCGGCACCGGTGGAGGGTTCTCTTCGAGTTCGGGTACGGCCCAGATCGTGTCAGCGATACGGCTTTCAGCGACTCCTCTTTTCTTTAGCTCTGCCACAGGCCGGAGCCCCTGAGCCATGAAAAAGTCTGGCAGTCGGAAGAGAAGCTTGTCATAAAGCTGCCTCTCCAGGAAACGCTTGGCCCTGTGCAACCAGCCATAATCGTCGGGAATAGGATTTGAGGGTATGAAAGCGTCGGTTAAAAAAATTGAAGGACGCCTGCGGATCTTTGCGGCCAGAATCGCTGCCAGCATGCCGAATGTATCTTGGAGGCCACCGCCTGCCACAATACAGAGATCGTAGGAGGCCATGGCGCGAAAAGGCAAGGCGGGGTTGACGGTAAACGGAATCCAGGGGAGCCTCTTTAGAACTTTGTATCGAAAGGTCCATTTCTGCGGGTCTATCTGCCAAAGTCGTCCCGCCCCACGGTGGCGGGAAAAGTAGGTAGTCAGATCCCAGATCTTCGATAGCTCCTCATAGAGAGGAAGCTTATACGGAGCCATCTCATTTTCACAAATGAGAATCCGTGGCCGGGCGCTCGGTGTTTCAGATTGGATCCTGGTCATTTAATTAGTCATCGTTCAGGCGTGAACCGTCCTGGGAGTGGAGTTGTTTGACGGCTTCAGCAACGGTCTTTACGAGGCCAAGTGGAGGCCGAATGCTACCCCCGCTTTTCCCAAAGTAACGGAAGCGTTGCCAATAGTTTCTTGCGTTCTCCCGGCACCACAAAGGGCAGGAAAAGAAGGCCAAGCCCAAGGCCCAAGCTGCCACTCAAACATACATATTACACGTCAAAGATACCAAATGGCACCATGTGAATAATCCGCTTTCCCTCCGATCATACCGTATCACCAATGAAGCGTAAGATAGCTTGGCAACGCCATTACCTCAGCTCAACTGTAGCTCTTCACGCCCATCCGCGGACTGGTATCTAGCCGCAGCCCCAAAAATCAGCAGATGGCAGGCATTAAACGACGCAACCTCCCACTTTAGCTTTCTGACGTACAAACCCGAAGAGTGCATGCTGGAGACGGCGTCGGTAAGGATTCCAGCCGGTGAGAATGGGAAGACCTCGGTGGAAGGACTCCCGGCTGGAAATTGGAAGGAATTTTCCTCTTAAGGGTTGACCCGCCTGCCGAGTCGGCCGAGGACGCCGTCGATGCCCGCCTGCAAAAGGATCTTGCACCTTGAGAATGGATGATCATAGATAAGAAAGGCTGCAATGACGGCCTTCGTTAGCACCAGGACGGGAACTAAGGGAGCGAGCCAGGGCTTCGCGTACTTCTGCCTGACAAAGATTTCATTTCGAAAATAATAATACACCCTCCATGCCTGGGCAGTTGGTATTCCGCCGCCTTTCTTTTCATATCCCAGGAACTTGAGTCGCCGGGGAGGCACGCAGTACTGCCTATGTAGGACCTTGCTGGACGGGACCAGAAATACCTTAAAACGCCTGGAGATACGATATATATACTCCCCGTCGTCCCAAAAAATTAATAATTCCTTCATTGGAAGTCCTACCGATCTTACGGCGTCGCTTCGCACCATGACGCCAAGAAAACCAGCCGCTTCGATTGGGATGAGAGGAGACCCCAGGGAATCCTTGTCAGCAACCAGGCGAAAGTTCATGATTGAGTCAAATTGTTTGTAATGCCCCCGGGCTACTGGAAGCCAGCCATCGGAATCCGGGCATGCGGCCAGAACCCCGCAGAACTGCTGGAAGGACGAATTCTGATTTGGGAGCCTTGCGTCAAGTACAAGTGAAGCCAGCAGCCCTACGGAAGGATCATTGAACGCAGGAGAATCTGCTAAAGCTCTCAGAGCATCACCGGCAGGTTCGACATCGTCGTCCATCGACCAAATCCAGTCGTAACCCTTTTCGTACGCCAGTCGGATCCCCTCGTAAAAACCGGCGGATCCACCCAGGTTTTCTTCCATCCGAACATGCGTGATTTTTCCATCGTACTTCTCTTTCAACATCTCGCCGGTGCCGTCAGTTGAGGCATTGTCAATGACCAGAATTTCATCCGGCGGACGATCCTGCCGGATGAGGGCGTTAAGACACCCTTCGAGCAAAGCACGGCGATTGTAAGTGACCACTACTGCTGCGATTCGGGGATGGATTTCAGGAGTCTGCATGGACAAATCTCTCGGCATTAGAAATTAAATGACTAATTGCATTGACGGCCATCACCAGTGAATGATCCGGATTATCAAATCTTGCAGCAAGATTGCGATACGATCTCCGAGAGGCATGTCCTTTGATTCAAAAAATCTTCCGCATAAGCTTTGAATTTTGTTTGCAGCCATGCCCCGCCATGGTCAGAGTGCCTATTGGGTTCCGGGCGGGTCCCAGCCCAACCCAAAACAATCTATGTTCCTGCCGAGAGCTTCGCAACACTGAGGACATGCTTATAAATCACATCCATCTCGGCTACATGCGCATCCATTGACTTGATGATCCGGTCGTGGTTGGCCACGATGTTCCTGTTCATCGCCACCACCTTCTGAGGGTCCCGTATCAGCGAATCCATCACATTCGCCAACCCATCGGCCGAATTGCCCTCATTGAGCCAACCCGTCTCCCCTGGCACCACGTAATCTACTATGCCGCCCATTCGGTTTCCTATGACGGGGATTCCCTTGGCAAGGAATTCAACGCCGACATAGCCATAAGCCTCTTCCCAAATCGAAGGGACGATTCCTACATCGACCTCCTCCAGAAGGCGGTCCAGACCGTTTCGATCATATTGGCCGCGATAGACAACGTTGCTGAAACCCAGAAACTGTTGGCGAAGGCTGGCATCGATGCTACCCATTATAATGAACCTGGATTTCCCGTCCAAGCCCCGCTCTCGCAGCTTATCAAGGGCCTCCAAAATAAGTTCGGCTCCTTTTGCCACTGAGGCGCAGCCGTTCATGGTTGCAAATGAAATGGGCCGCCGACTGCTGGGCAGCAAGGTCGGCCGAATCCTGCTGAGGTGTTCCACGGTGGTGTGGACTGTCCTAGCTCTCTCAGGCTGGACCCCGAGCTTGCAGTAAATCTCAGTCACCCTTTGGGATTGGCCGAGAAGCAGGTCAACCATATTCAGGCGATCGATATTCACATTGCGGCGGCGCTGAAAAGCCTCCTGAAGCCCGACTCCTGGCTGTACACTCGAACCAATAGGGCTGGCAGTATTCCCCAATGCAACGAAACAGCGGCCACGCCTTACTGAGTTTCTAATCTTTGTTATCCAACGGAAAACCGCAGGCCCAAGCTTCAAATGTCTTTCTGCTTCGTATCGAATGGTCGGACGGATTAGATGCATACGCCCTGTGGGAGCGTTGGCACAACAAGCTGGGCATCTGGCTCCCACATCTCTTGCCAAACAAAGTTGCTTGCTGTAATCGAGTAGCTTGAGCGTCGGGCAAAGGAGAAAGTAGTCTTCGAGCGTCATGATAACTGGCAATCCCCTCGACTTCGCGATTTCGATCAGCGAGGAGGGAAACCCCGCCAACTCCTGGATATGGACCAGGTCTGGCTGCCATTCGTCCATGACATCCTCAAAAGCACGCTCTGAGCTCTCCTCGCCGAGATCCTGCTCCGGGTTGTGTGTTCCGAAAGATCCAGCGTGGCGCACTGCACAATTCAAGAGTTCGTACATGCGGACCCCATCCCGGGTCCATCTCTTGAGGCGAGGTCGTAATGAAAGTGGGTAATGTCGCCCCGCAAAGAAGTATGCGACCTCGTATCCCAGGGTCACTTGCGCATGTATCAGGTCTTCTGTGTACTCAATTAGCCCGCCACCCCGCCACGGAATGAAACCCCAGCCGATGTGCAGAACTCTCATCCTTCTTCCTCTGGCCCCACTAGTCAATTTTATTAAGACAAGGCAAGCGGCTGAACGCGAGTCTCAATGAAACGACGGCTCGAATCTTTCGCCAGGTCACCCTGCTCTACTGGCGCGTGAATCCAATTCCTCCAAGACATGGCTCTGACGAAGAGCGTAAACTGTCAGAATCAAGGCTATCGACTCGATGAAAACGAGAGAGACTGCCGGTCCCATGTAGGAGAAGTAGTAGGCGCTCAGAAAAATCGCTACGATCCCGACGGAACTTGTCAGAACGTGAATCCTGGAATAAAACCTATCCAGACCTGCAACTAACACAAACTGGATACGGAATGCGTTTGCATTGATGACGAAAACCGCAACAAGCAGCACTCTTAAGGCTGCAACGGCCTGAGGAGAGGTGGCGCCGGAGACAACCCTAACGATAAAAGGAGCAAAGAAAATGATCGGTGGCAATAGGATCATGTGAGCGAAGATTGTGTAACGCTGAAGCGCCTGAACCAAACGGACACACCGAGCACGATTCTTTCCATAAAGATCCGTCAACCTTGGGAACAAAGCTCGCAGAAGGGACGCGAGAGGAAACGTCTGGATTACACTCATCAGTTTTTCGGCTAAGGCGTAGGCGCCGGTAATCGCAGGGTTGGCAAATAAGCCAACGGCAAAAACCCTTGTAGCCGTATAGGCATTGACAGAGACGGTAGAGATAAACACATGCCAACCACCTTTGAGTTGAACCGCAATCTCCTTCCATTGTGGGAAAGTCTGTCTCGTCTGGATCTTGCTCATGGCGACCGTAAGGCCGACTACTCCACTAACAACAGCACCGATCGAGATGAGCAGGGGGACGTAGAGATACTGACTTGGCTGCCTTATAAAGACAAACAGAAGGAGCGTAAAGGTGAGTTTCTCAGCAAAAGTTGCAACGGTAATGTATTTCATCTGTTCGATGCCTTGAAAAAACCATACCGGAAACAGAACACGCCCCAGAACAACACCGAAAGTGAAGAAGTAGAGAAGCCAGTTTGCTGCAAACTTTGCGATCATAAACACGATGCAAGAAAAGATCGCTAAACCAACAAGCATCAGGACGATTTTAATTAATAGGACAGACAGAAAAATCTGGGATACTTTACCTTTGTCATCTTTGTGCAACGAGATGTCACGCGTGGCCGAGAGGTTAAATCCGTAATCTGTAAGAGTGACAAAGTACACGACAAGAGATTGGGCAAAGGCAATTAGTCCATATTTTTCGTATCCCACCACCCTTAACAAGTAAGGAAGGAAGATGAGTGGAAAGAGATAATTTGCAGCCTGCAAAAAAGAAAGTGAGAGGAAGTTTTCAACGATGACAGCCTTGCCTGCTGTAAGGGGCTCGCGGTGCCACCGCAAAGAATTCCGCAGCTCCCTTAAAACACTTGCGGTTTCATTTTCATTAGGGTTTTCAGCCATGCAATCAAGAATGGTCGATCCGTTTCACAGAATGATCAGTCCCGATTTCGCGCTCCATCGAAAAGGGATTCCAAGGAAAACACTCATTGGGACAAGATTGTCTTGACGACCCCACTGCGGGTAGCGCCTCTCCGGCTGGATGATGCGGATTGCGTGTTTCGCATCGCTGCGCCTGCCATTAATCCGTCGCGTATTGAGTCTGCAATGCCCTGAAACACCCAGCGGGCATATCGCCCGACAGGGTAGATGTCGTACGCTTCCAAGGCGGCGAGTGCCTGCTGCCTCCATTCGGATCCAGCCCACGACCATGTATAGGCTACCTCGATCCAGGTTGGGTCAACCACATCTACTTCTCGTATCCAGTCCCACTCCTGCAATTGCTCGACGACATTCTGGTTGTATGCCGACACTTCAGTGGCATCCGGTCTCTCGCCTTCAGGGTAGGCCCGTTCCACATAGATACTGACACGCTTGCCGCTGGTTCGGGAAGACTTCGGCAGGAACGAAGCGTCCACGTTACTGTAAAATCCAACGCGATGAAATGCGGCCTTGCTGGCCGGGACGTACACCCAGTGATCCTCCGGGCAGCGTGGCCCTTTGACGGCTCCGATATTGAGCACCAGCACGGAAGGAGAAGGATCCGGAACTGCGGACAACTTAAGACCCGTCATTTCAATCATTCGGTTCAACGGGAGCGTTGAAACCAGCGTTTCGTAGTGAACCCGGCCTCCGTCGGCGAAATAAACCTCTTTGTCGTCCGGGTTAATCTTCGTAACGCGCTTCGCGTAGTGAATGTCACACGCTGCCGCCATCCGTTGGGCAAGTACGTTGAGGCCTTCCTCTGGGTAAATGAACGTTGTGTTGTATCCGACAGCCGGAGACGAGCGAAAGGTCCCTTGAATGACGTGGTCCAGATTGACCGGCGATTTGTACGTGTCCTGTGGTGCAATTTTTTCATAAAGCCCGGCGGTATAAAGGTTGTGGAAAGGCAAGAAGAAAAGGTCGCAAAGCGTCTGGCCAAAAATCGTCCGAAGCCAGTCTCCCATCGTGCGAATGTCTCGCGGAGCAGTGCTTGCCTCAACGATCTCCCGCAGGCTTCGAGCAGCAAGTTCGGGACTCAGGCAGCCCAGATGGTTTTGAATAGGATATGGTACCAGAAGGTCCTTTTGCGGGAGCCATACGGAGGATTTCCTCGCGTAGGATCGGACTCCCGCGATCGAGCGAATAAGGCGGTGGACGACCGGATCGCCCCCAAAAATCCAATGCCCGCCACCTACTTCAAACCGATAGCACTCACCGTCAGCCGGAGCGCTGGAATATCTTTCACCGTCTCCCGGACGCATGTAGTACGAAGAACAAATTCCACCTGGGGTTTCTGCAGCTTCAAAGATTGGAAGCCCGGACATGCCGGCTCCAAGGCCGGTCATCCCCGCACCCAGCACGATGACCTTACTATTCACTGACTCTCCCATTTTGCCGCAACCGATTTTAACATCAGACGGACCTTCTCCTGGCCCCCTGTTGAACCGGCTACCTGCTTGGAGCCGCTTGTCTTTAGCCCGCTCGGCATCGCCAACGATGGACCTGCCGATGGACTTTCTTACACGATTTCTCCTTGGAACCCTTACAGAAGTGCCCGGAAATAGCTGATTGTAGATGCCAATCCCTTTTCCAAGACGATCTTTGGCTCCCAGCCAAGCAACTGGCGTGCGCGTGAGATGTCTGGACAGCGGACCTTGGGATCGTCAGTGGGCAAAGGATCAAATCTTACCTGGCTGGAACTTTCTGTCATTTCCGTGATGATCCTCGCAATATCCCGGATGGTCTCTTCCCTGGGATTCCCCAAATTGACCGGATAATTAATGTCCCACTCTTTTCCCGGATTCCCCAAGTCAGGGTGGGCAAACAAGAGGCGGGCAAGGCCCTCGACAAGGTCGCTGACGTAGCAAAAACTCCTTGTCTGGTTTCCATCACCGTAAACGGTCAGTTCCTTGCCTTGTAAGGCTTGCACAATGAAATTGGAAACGACGCGTCCGTCGTTGGCACGCATCCACGGACCGTACGTGTTGAAGATCCTTGCAATGCGAGTATCGAGTCCGTGTCGCCGATGGTAGGCCATGGTCAACGCCTCGGAAGCCCGCTTCGCCTCGTCATAGACGCTCCGCGGCCCAATGGGATTCACGTTGCCCCAGTACTTTTCTGTTTGCGGGTTGACGTCAGGATCGCCATACACTTCTGAGGTGCTGGTTTCGAGGAAGCGCGCGCCCTTAGCCTTGGCCAGTTCAAGCATGTTGCGGGTTCCAATAGTTCCTACCTCCAGCGTTTCAATCGGAAATTGAAGATAGTCAGGGGGGCTTGCCGGGGAAGCCATGTGCACGACTGCATCGACCGCACCCTCCAGGTGAAACGGCTGGGTCACATCCTGAAGAATGAAGTGGAAGGCCGGGTTTTGCTCAAACTCCTCGATGTTCTGCCGGCGCCCAGTCAGAAGGTTGTCCAGGCAAAAGACTTCGTGCCCTTGAGAAAGCATATACCCACAGAAGTGCCTGCCTACAAAACCTGCGCCACCACTGATGACAATTCGCATGCGCCCTCTTTGCGCTCACTTTAATTGCGCGTATACACGCTTTATGCTTCCCCAAAACTGGATTACTATAAGCCTGCCACGCCTCTTAATCTTAGCCACTCGGTCGCCTCAAGGTGACCGTCATAGTCTCAGACGTCCTTTTGAAGCTCAGGCTCCTACTGTTGTCAAAGATGAACCCAAGGCGGCGAAGAACGTCAAGCCGCGAAACGAGTTGGAAATTGGAAGTCAAAGAACTGGCAGCGGAAAATCTGCGTATCTCAGTCAAGCCTGATGGTTCCTCCGTGCAGCCCATCCAGGCGAATGAAACCTCTGGTCGGTTTCCGCCGGGACGGCTAAATCTTCCGCCCTAACTCTTGGGGCCTATGTTTGCACGGGAGGCAGTTTACCACGAATGACTTATCATGCCGGCCGCCAGCAGTGGCAGGGAGCAAAGACTCCTTCTAATCAAGCCTCTGGTTCGTCATTCTTGTATTCGCTGCCGTACCCGTATCCATAACCGTATTGCTGGTAGTAACCGTACTTGCTGCCGTAACCCGCTTTGTGAATGTTGACGTTGTTCAGAGCTACGCCAAGAATCCGCGCACCGGCTCCGTAGAGCAGCGACCGGGCTCGTCGTACGACTTCATAGGGAGTCTCATACGCTCGGGTAACCAGGACGACTGCGTCAGTAAGGGTCGCAAGAATACGGCTGTCCGCCACGCTCAATAATGGAGGGGAATCAATCAGCACATATTCAAATTCCGCATGGAGCCTGCGAAGCATCTCTCCCGTTGCTGGCGAGGACAGAACCTCGGCTGGGTTGGGAGGAATCGGACCGCAGGGAACCACGGAAAGATTAGGAATGCTTTCGACCGGCAAGATGGCCTCAGAAAGGTCCACGCGGCCCGTCAGGCATTGAACAAATCCCGGGCTGTTCTTTACTCCCGCGGCCCGATGGCAAGCCGGGCGTCTCATATCACAATCTAAAATCACAACCTTACTTCCAAGGCTCGCGAGGGTGGCTCCAAGGTTCAGGGTTGTCGTCGTCTTGCCTTCGCCGGGAAGGGCACTGGTAACCAGGAGTACTTTGGGTACGGGATTCGCCGACAACAGAATCGAAGTCCGCAGCGAACGGAAAGCCTCAAGGGCCATGGGATTCTTCTGGAGTGCAAGTGCATAGGCGCCATTCCCACTACCATTCGTGCCAACACCGAGGGTTGTAAGTCCGTGCTCTGCCGTTTTTGCTGACCCGTTGAGACGAACCTGGGGTATCAAGCCCAGGGAAGGCAGCCGTAACAGGGATTCCACTTCATCAGGAGTTTTCAACGTATTGTCCAGGTACTCCTGGAAGAAGGCCAGGCCGACACCAAGGCTTATGCCGAGAATGAAACCGACGGCAAGGTTAAGCAGAATCCGCGGTTTGGCCGGTCCCTTCGGCACTTCGGCGGGATCGACGACCATGATATTGCTGGCGTTCAAACCAGCCGCGACCTGTGCTTCCTTCATTCGTTGCAGCACACCATCGTAAAGCGAGCGGTTAGTATCCACCTCGCGCTTCAGGATGTTGTACTCGATCATTTTTTGGGCAACGACATTTACCAGCTTCTCTTGCTGATTAATCAGTTGGCGAAGGTACTTTTCGCGCGCCACGGCAGCCTGGTACTCCTGGGTGACGTTCTTACTCAGGGCCACTTTTTGATGGTCGAGGCTGGCCTGAAGCGTGTCAATCTGCTTCTTGAGAGCCACGGCCTTCGGGTATGCCGGCTTCACTGTAGCGGTCAGCTCAGAATACTGGTTCTTCAGGTCAGAGAGCCTGACCTGGAGATCCTGAATCAGCTTATTGGAAAGGACTCCGGGAAGATCCTGAACTCTGCCGGCTTGGACCAGACTGTAGAGAGCCTCTTTCTGAGCCCGATC
Source organism: Acidobacteriota bacterium (assembly GCA_037379595.1). Lineage (GTDB taxonomy): Bacteria > Acidobacteriota > Terriglobia > UBA7540 > UBA7540 > SCRD01. The sequence continues at coordinate 22,239 of JARRJI010000006.1, forward strand.
AGCCTGCGCCTGGGTGTACTGTTGTTCCAGTTGCTCCAGCCGGGCGTTCGCCATGCTTTGGGCCTGGGCGTTCACGGCGTTCTGGATAAACAGGATGGAATTCTTCGCTGCGTAAGCCTGCAGGGCATCTTCCGATTTCTTCAGCTTTGCCTTGAGTTCAACCAGCCGGCCAGAAAGCCATTCGGAAGCCTTCAGCGCTTCGTTCCACTTGACTTGGAGATTCTGATCGATGTAGTCTTCGCCGAGTTGATTGGCAACACGCGCCGCCAGCGAGGGGTTTTGCGAATAGAATGAGACCTCAACCAGGTTGCTGCGCTCAATCGGCGTGACGGTCATAGACTTCATGAAGTGAGCTACGCTGTTGCCGTACGCCGCTGACGTTGGGGCCGGAGGGTTTGGGTCAGAGGCGGATGGGATCTTCTTAGGATTGCTTGTGACCAGGCCAAAATAACTTCGGTTCTTGTAAAACTCGGGGATTTCGTAAAGGCGCAGATCACGCACCACGCGCTCCGCCAGCGAGCGGCTCTTCAGGATCTTGTATTGTGTTTCCCTGTAACTCTGAATGTCCCAGGATGAGCCGGCCTGAGCAATTTGCTGGAAGCTGAGTACCTGCGGCTCTGCGGGATTGATTTCGATCAGAATCCTCCCGGCGTAAATGTGTTTTTCCTTGAACGTGCCGATGGCCACAGTAGTAAAGACGATGAGCAAACAGGTCAAAACAACCCACCGGCGCTTCAGAATGATGTGCCAGTAATCAAGCAGGCGAGGCGACTCTTCAGCCGAAACATCCAGAATATTCTCTTCGCGCATGGCGTGGCCATTGAACCGCTCTATGCTTCGAGCCCGATTGACCGGCGTAATCCCATTCTCGTCCATACCACTCCTTAATCCTTACTCGAGCGCTCTTGACCTATCAGGCGGAACGTTCCAATAGTCCTGACCAGCGAAGTTTTCAAACCCCTGTACCGCGCTGAGAGTTCTTGAAGCAGGAGATCGCCGCTATGGTCGGGATGAGAGTTTCCACTCCTTCCCATGTGGCTTGGTGCCCGGTCCCCAACTCGTTTGTGCGTATTACACCCTCTCACCTAATCCATGAGCGGCCTGTCAGGCTACCCGGAAATACGTGGCAATCAGCCATGGGGGAAGATGCAATGACTTTGCCCGCGGTGTCCACCGCGACCCGTTCGACCAGCTGCGGATACTTACCTCCTACCCACATCAGAACCTTGTTTTTCTGCCCACAGGCCGACAGGTTCAGGTAACCGCGAGCTAAACGCCATAAGCCAGCACCCCGGCTCCGATTCAAGAGATGTATGAAAGGTCTTTCTCCGCCCTTCGCAGACGCGTCCTCAACTGATGTCCATGCGTCCCCTCCATCCCCCAACGGGAGCATCAGAAGCCACTCGTCACATCGAGACTAACAGAGGATTTTGGCTCTTGTCAATCTGTGTACTGGATTGAAATTAAAACTCTTGACAACCGATTTCGGTGACCTGTCGAGGCGTAGTCACTTGAGGAGAACAGACCCCGAGAAGGTCACCTGTTACTTGTTTTAAAATCGGCCGCTGGTTTGTTCTTTTGGTCATCACTCTTCACGCTGCCGGGTTCCCGAACATACCCCCGCCGCGCAATTAATTGGCGCTTCGCACACTCGGCAGCCCATCTGCTATGCAGTGTCGCGGTTCATGCAGGCGCTCTCCGCAGGACCACCAGCGGGAATATCAAGCGGAGCATCGTTGAATCTACCCTGGAGGCAGCGTATTGCGGCATGGGCAATCGGGTTGGGGAGGGCCGGTTTGACCTGAGCTATCGGCGAGGTCCCGACGCCTGGCGCGAGGAGAAAGGTTCAAGCTCATTTTAAGTATCCTCTTCGGCTGTCGCCGCTAATCTGAACGCTCACGATTGAACTGCCCTTTTTTTGATGTTAGAATTCGCACTTGCTTAACAAAGATAGTTGGCGGCAAGAGCGCAGTGGCTTTCCAGTACGGGACCGAACCTCCGGATATCACCAGATACGATCCTCTTAAAATCATCGGAGCGCACGCATGGCAAATCAGAAGCTGAGGTTGTTATTGGCAGCCGCCGGCGCAATGATTTTTTCGAGTGGAATGCTCTTGCGGGGCCAGGAGCCCGTGAAAGTCACACGGAGCGGAAATCAGATCACAGTTGAAATTGGCGGAACTCCTTTCACCACTTATTATTTTGGCCCGGAGTCTCCCAAGCCCTATCTTTCCCCGCTGCGAAGCGCGCAGGGGACCATCGTCACGCGCGGGTGGCCGATGGTCATGGACATGCCGGGTGAGGACCACGATCATCCCCATCAACGCGCCATGTATTTTGCCCACGGTGACATCAATGGAATTGACTTCTGGGCGGAGAAGAACCTGACCAGAGCGCAGCAGACGGTCAACGGTATTTACTACCCGAGCGAGGACTTGCCCAAGGGACGGACGGTGATTCGCAGGGTCGAGGAAATGCACGGCGGACCCAGTTCGGGCGTGGTCCGCGCAAGTTTTGACCTGGTGAAGCCGGACGGCGAAGCGATGGGAGAGGAAATTCAGGCTTATACCTTTTCGGGCAGCAAGAACGAGCGGATCATTGATTGCGCATTCACCTTGCGTGCAAACCATGGTCCCTTGAAGCTGGCGGATACCAAGGAAGGAACCTTTGCGATCCGGGTGGTCCACGCGAAGGGCATCTGGGGCAAACGCGCAAACTGGGTGGACTATTACGGAACTGTCGACGGCGAAGAGGTTGGCATTGCCATTTTTGATAACCCTGGCAACCTCCGCCATCCGACTACCTGGATGGCCAGGGGCTATGGGTTGTTTGCGGTCAATCCCTTCGGCTTGCGCGAGTTCTACCACAATCCCAAACTCGATGGCAGTTACACGATTCCTGCCGGGGACAGCCTCACCTTGCGCTATCGCGTTCTGATTCATCACGGCGCCTGTCAGCAAGCAGGTGTGGCAGAGGCTTGGCGGCGGTACGCGGAAGCGCAGTGAGTTCCTCCGAACGAAGACGCTGTTCTATTATGTTTGTGGGTGGGCCTTTTCGAGCGGAGCGAAAGGGCGTCAGCCTGATTTTCTTTGCCCTCACGATTTTGAAAGGAGAAATTCAATGGAACGACACATCAAAGCCAAGGCCGACGGAAAGTATCAGCAGATCGTTGTGCCTGGCGTCATGCGGTTCCTGGACTTTGGCCGGCTGCAGTTGAAGAAAGGGGAGAAGCACTCTGGCAAGACGGGCGAGCGCGAGTATGTGCTGGACATCTTTTCCGGCACGGCTTCGATTTCCATCAACAGCGAAAGCGGGCAGAGCCAGGTTTTCCCAAACGCAGGCGGGCGTGCGGACGTTTTCTCCGGTCCGCCGGCCATGGTCTATGTTCCCATTCATTCCAGCTTCGAGATCGCGGCCATCTCCGACACGCTTGATGCCGGGATCTTCTCGGCGCCATCAAAGACCGCCACACCGTCGCGTCTGCTGGCGGGCAAGGATGTGACCGTCAACGAAGCAGGCCGCGACAACTGGAAGCGGACGGTCTACTCTGCGATCGACCTGAACACTCCTGCCGAACGGGTGCTGGCCGGAGAAACGCTGAACCCGTCCGGCAACTGGTCGAGCTACCCTCCGCACAAGCACGACAAGAGCAATCCTCCGGGTGAAGCCGTCCTCGAAGAGATCTACTTTTTCCGGGTGAAGCCGTCGCAGGGCTTTGGGTTTATCTGGACCTACACACAGCCGGATGACCCCGAAGGATTCTCGAACGTCTTTGTGGTGGAAGACGGTGATACGGTGTTGCTGCCGAAAGGCTACCATCCGGTCGTAGCGGCGCCCGGCTACGAACTGCATTACACCTGGGTGCTTGCGGGAGAAGAACGCCGCTACGGCGCCTGGAGCGACGACCCGCGGCACGCCTGGGTCAAGAAGCAGTAATACGCCCGACTTGTAACGCAAAGAAGGTCGCACTCGCCTGGCAATGCAGGGACGCCTTTCATTGTGTCCGTAGTTACGCGGGCTCGTGAAGCGCCGGACCATGACGCTGCGTCCCGCGTTGCTGCGGGCGGATTGTTTTTGACAAGCGTTTCCCTGCGGCGTAGAATGCCTTCCGCCACCGGCAAGAGCGTGCGAGGGCAACTTCTGTAAGCAAAGCGAACTGCCTGATGTTCGCAGCGGCCGTTTTACCGGTCTGCCGCCCTGCACGCTATCGCGTCAACGTTCTTCCCTGGGCGATGAGAAGCGAAGTTCTGCCCGGCGCTCGTAAGCGGGACCCTCAATGGCCGAGTCGAATCCAGCGACGAAAACCCAATCCGCCGAACAGCACCGGAAGCTTCCTCATCTTCGCTGGTGGATCTGCGCCCTGCTCTTTTGCGGGTCCACGGTCAACTACATTGACCGCGGCACCATCGCGATTCTGGCCCCCCACCTGCAACAGATTTTCCACATCAGTGAAGCCGACTATGGCTGGATCATTGCTGCCTTCATGTGGGCCTATGCCATCTTCATGCTGATCTCCGGCGGCATCATTGACTGGCTGGGTACGAAGGTCGGCTATGCCATCTCGATGGGGTGGTGGGGCCTGGCCACCATCGGCCACGCCCTGGCGCGAGGCGTCTCCTCCTTTGCCTTTGCGCGCTTCATGCTGGGAGCGGGCGAAGCCGGCAACTTCCCGGCCTCCATCAAGGCTGTGGCGGAGTGGTTCCCCAAGCGCGAGCGTGCGCTGGCCACCGGCATCTTTAATTCCGGAACCAACATCGGCACGGTCATCGGTTATCCGGTTGTGGGCGCCATTCTTCTGGCCTGGGGATGGAAAGCGGCGTTCATCGTCACCGGCCTGCTCGCGCTGGGCATCAAGGTCGTGTGGCTGCTGCTCTATCGCACTCCCAGGCTTCACCGCTGGCTTTCGCTGGAAGAGCTCAAGACCATTGATTACCGCGAGCCGGAGGAAGAAGAGGAACCCGAAGCGAAGATCCACTGGACGAAGCTGCTGCGCTATCGCCAGGCCTGGGGCTTTACCATCGCCAAGTTCCTGACTGATCCCATCTGGTGGTTCTACATCTTCTGGCTTCCCAAATACCTGGTCCAGGCTCGCGGCTTCACCATCGAACAGCTCGAGTGGTTCGGCACCATCCCGTTTCTTGCCGCCATCGCCGGCAGCGTGGGCGGCGGATGGCTCTCCGGCTTTCTCTTGCGCCGTGGCTGGAGCCTGAACGCCAGCCGCAAGACCGCCATGGCTGTCTGCGCTTTCTCCATGCCCGCCGGCATCGCCGCCGTGCTGACCGGGAAAATCTGGCTGGCCCTGGCGCTGATCTCGGTTTCGACTTCCGCCCATCAGGGCTGGTCGGCCAACGTCTTCACGCTGGCTTCGGACATCTTTCCAAAGCGCGACGTGGCGTCGGTGGTGGGGCTGGGCGGCGCGGCCGGAGCCGTGGGCGGCATGATCATCGCTCCACTGGCGGGATACATCCTGCAGTTCACTCATTCCTATGTTCCGCTGTTCATCATCTGCGGCACCATGCACCCGATCGCGCTGGGGCTGGTGCAACTGGTCATACCCAGGATCAAACCCATCGCGCAATCCAGCAAGGCCTGAGGGTTAATCTCAGAATAGTAGCCTAGAGAGGTTGTTTGCATCTCCGGCGCATTTCATGCTCCCGCTTTGTTTTTCAAAAATAAGAATTCTTTGTGCACTGCATTTTCAGGGTTTCTGAAGCCCAATTGTTATTCAAATTCATTTCTATGAATGACATAGGGCAGGACACGGTCCAAATTTCGGCTGTCTCATTCATTTTCAAGCCTTCGCTTCAAGGCCGTCTCAAGCCGCCTGGAAATACAAGAAAGGAGACTACCACACTAGGCCACGTTTGTCAAGGAAATTCTCGGCCTCCGAACCGCCGTTCCAGGCTGCTCGCATCCGTCATTCGAATTTCCGGATCAACACCACGTCGCTCGATCGGGTGCCGCGGGCCAGTGCCAGTTGTCCGTCGCGGCACCAGCTGAACGCGAAGATCCGGTCGGTGTCGTAATGCGTCAGTTGCCTGGGGGCACCGCCGCCAATCGGCTGCGCCACAATGTTGGACACGCCGTGCGTTTCCACAAGGTAGGCGACTGCTTGGGCGTCGGGCGTCCAGGTCAGTGGAGCGGAAGGTTCCCGGTTTGGGGGAAACCGAAAAGTCTTCACTGGTTTGCCCCCTTCGAAGGGCAGGATGGCAATTTCCCAGGGCTTTCGCGGGCTCTTTCTGTAGAGGCAGGCAATCCACTTCCCATCGGGAGAGACGGATGCGCCGGAAGCCTCTGCCGCGTTGGTGAGCTGAACCGGTTTTCCGCCGTCGATCGAGACCTTCCACAACTGGCGCCTTCCGTTGGAAAGCGAGTGATAAACCACCCATTTGCCGTCCGGTGAGCATGACGGGAGCAGGTCAAACCCATTCGTCAGTTGTTTCAGATGACTGCCGTCGGGGTCCACGCGCCAGATGTTCGGACTGTTGGATTTGCCAAAGACTGCGGCAAAGGCAATGGACCCTGAACGGCCACAAGCTGAAGGATAAGCGTCCGGAAGGATGGTTCGGACCAGCATTCGCGTCTCCCCATCCCTGGGATCTACCTGCCAGAGCGACACATTTCCATTCGCCGTTGAGGAATAAACAATCCTTCCACCATCAGTCCAGGAGAGGCCATTGAGCCCGTCGTCGGCCGAAAGCCCATGGGTGACCTGCCGCAAGTGATCCCACTTGCCTTTCGCGGCGATCCAGATGTTGGAAGCGCTCAGCGTTTTCACGGTGGCGAGGGTGCTGCCGTCCGCCGTCACGCTGACGCTCACGTAATTGTTCAGGTCATTGGTAATTCTTGAAACCTTGCCCCGGGGAAATGGGATCTGCCAGATCTGCCCCAACGTGGGGGTTGGAAAATCACTTGCAATCACCAGCAGGTTTTTGCCGTTTGGCGCCCAGGCCAGCTGGTAAATATCACGCCAGCGCCCCGTACCGATCACCTGCCTCTGCCCGGTGGAGGCGTCAACCGCGATGGGACGCAATTTGTCAGTGGGAGCCATGGATCCGTCGCTCACTGCTATGACTTTGCCTCCGGGCGACCAGGCAGGGCCGGCGCCACCGCGAGGGCCAAATACCTGGGGCAACTTTCTGGAGTCCAAAATCCGCTCATTGCTCCCGTCAGCGTCTGCAATCACAAGCTGGTTTTCGCCCTTTTCAAAGACCCACCTGAAAAAGGCGACTTGCCTGCCGTCTGGGCTGAAGGTGACCGCCGAGTCTACGCCCTCCAGCAGTTTGTTCGTTTGTCCTCCCAGCGCCGGGACCTGGTAAAGGGCAGGCGGCCGAGTCCCGTTCTGTGGGCCCGAGACGTAGTCAATGTAGTTGCCATCCGGGGAGAGCGTCAGGCCGAAGTAGCGAACCGGGGCAGGAGGAACGATCTGGACGCTACTGCCGGTTGCCACCTGGCGCAGCCAGATGCCCTGGCCGCCCGCGCCGTCCTCAACGTAGGCGAGGTACCGCCCCTCGGGCGAAATGGCTGCCAGGCGGGTCGTCCCGCTCGTCGTCAATTGGGTAATCTGCATGTTGGCTGGTGGCGATGGAGCTTCCGTCTGACCGGACGGGTGCGTCAACCGATATGCGACATAGCCGCCCGTCACCAGCAGAGCCAGCAGCACGGCCAGCCCTCGGCGGAGCCACTTTCCTGGCTCGGCGGTGCTCTGCTTGTCGGGGCCAGCATGCCGGGCTCTCGTTTGCACGGGCGAACCATGAACGCCGGATGTTGCGCCGACCTTCGGGTCGATACCTGCCGGGTTGAGGCCCGGCGCTACGGAAACCAAGTGACCGAAGCCGACGTCCCGCCTCAACCGCTTCAGGTCGGCGCGGATGTCGGAGGCATGCTGGTAGCGAAGATCGCGTTCCTTCTCCAGGCACTTGGCAACGATCCGGCCAAGTTCGGGCGGCAGGTCGGGATCGAGGCGGGTGACCGGCGCTGGATCTTCGGCAAGAATCTTGTGGAAGATCACCGCTGTGCTTTCACCGCTGAACGCCTGCCGGCCGGTTGCCATCTCATACAGTAACGCGCCGAAGCTGAACAGGTCCGTGCGTGCGTCAAGTGCCTCACTCCGGGCCTGCTCCGGGCTCATGTAAGCCACCGTTCCCATCGCTGCGCCGGGGATGGTCAGGTGCTCGCGGTCAACGGAGGATGTGGGAGTGCCCGGAGCAGCAATGCCTCCGACGGCCGGAGTCGCATAAACCTCGTCAGCCATCGGCAATCGGATCCCATCGCGGGTTTCTTCGGCCTCCTTTGGAGCGGTCGTGGGCATCTCCGAGACGGATGCCTGCTGTGGAGGCATATCGTCAGACACAGGGCTTGTCGCCATCCCCCGTCCGGTCAGCTTGGCCAGGCCGAAATCCAGAATTTTGGCCTGGCCACGGTTGGTAATGAAAACATTCGCCGGCTTGATGTCCCGGTGGATGATGCCTTTCTCGTGGGCGGCGTCCAAGCCATCGGAAATTTCGATGGCCAGATCCAGCAGTTCGTTGATTGTCAAGGGCAAGCGGCGTTCCCCGGCCGTAGCACCGGCCTTCGCATCTCCTGCCGGTCTAAGCTTCGCCGCGATGGCAAGGAGATCCTTTAAGGTGGCGCCCTCCAGCAACTCCATGGCAATGAAGGGATGGCCTTTGTGCTCGCCGACTTCGTAAATGGTGCAGATGTTGGGATGGTTCAGCGAAGCTGCGGCCCGGGCTTCGCGCTGGAAGCGTTCGAGCGCAATGGCAGAAAGCGGCGGAGGTGCTGTTCCGGCTACCGCCTCCCCAGGCGGAGGCGCTGTTGCCACTGGCAGGAACTTCAAGGCGACGAATCGGCCGAGCGCTGTGTCTTCGGCTTTGTACACGACACCCATCCCGCCCCCGCCGAGCTTTTCAAGGACCCGGTAGTGAGAAATGACAGTGCCAATCAACTGGAACGGCCCCTTGCCCCGTAGCTTCATCATAGGGGCCAAGAATACTGAAGTCAACGGTCGGCAGCGAGCCTTCCCGACACGCCATGCATGACAAGTAAATCTTTTGTTTCCTGTGAATTGGCCCTTCGCGCCGCGAGGAGAGTGGGAGCTTAACGGCATCTGGAAAATCAAGCAGATAACCGGCCCCCTTTATCCGTCGTGGAGGAAGGGTCCGCATCGTTGAGAGTCGAAATCCGGTCACTCCTCGTTGTGGGGGGAGTCACAGACTTGGCGAGAGGCTCAATGTAGTTTTAAAGAGGAGAAAGAGAATAAGAGATGGGTGGTCCCGGCCATACCGTCTTCGAGGATTTGGTGTGGATTGCTGTGGCCCTGGCGGTGATTGCGAGGTTGTTTGCGTGCCTGGCAATGCTTCTGGCCATCACGCCGTCGATGAACCGTTTGGCCGCAAAGCGGAAGCTCATCACGAATGCAAGACCTCGTCAAGCGCCTCAACCAGCCCCCTTCCTCTCGGTTCGATCCGATTCACTCCGCTGCCGGGGATTCCCAATCGCGATGAAGGTCACGGTCAGGACTCTTTTCGTCAAGCTCCGGCCGCTGGGATTTGCTTTGGCTCCAAAGTGAGGATTGCGCTGGTTTCGCTTGGGGTTGAGGTGGTGCTTGCCAGGAGCAAAGCTGGGGGCTGCTGGACGGGCATCAAGAGAGCATACAATGCCAGCCTTTGGTGGTGGGACAAACCGCATCGAGACTCGGCGCTACGAACTGGACTGGCTGCGGTTCCTGGCCGTCCTGCTGGTTTTCTTCTATCACAGCGCGCGGTTTTTTAATGGCCAGTACTGGGGCATCAGGAGCACTGAGCGCAGCCTTGCGGTGGATCTCTGTGCCGGATTCGTGGGCCTCTGGCTGATTCCGCTCTTTTTTCTGGTGGCCGGGGCGGCCACTCGCTTCACCCTTGATCACCACACTTCCGGCGAATATGTCCGGCGGCGGTTCGTGCGGCTGATGCTGCCCTTTATCGCCGGCGTCTTCCTCCTGAGCCCCTTGCAGGCGCTCTTGCTGTCACCCGCGCCTCAATCTGTGCAGGGCTCCTACCTCGAGTTCTACGCCCATTTCTTCAGCAGTCGGCTGCATGCAGCAGAATGGAACCTGGCCTGGCTCTTCGAGGGATTTGGCTATCACCTCTGGTTCCTGGGATTTCTCTTTGTCTATTCCGTACTGGCGCTTCCGCTGTTCTCGCTACTGCGCAACCGGCGTGCCGGTCGGAACTTTGTTAACGCGCTTGCCCGGCGTTGCACCAGTGTCTGGGTGTTGCTGTTGTGGGCGGTACCGCTTGTCGTGGTGCAGGGCGCGCTGCGAGCGGGGTCTCCGGAATACCTCGGACCGGCCGATTTCTGCTTCTGGCTCCTCTTCTTTATTTATGGCTATCTGCTCTACGCCGACGGACGGATTCTGGACACTCTCGTGAAGCAGCGGAAAACCATTTTTATGGTCGCGATCGCCTGTTTTATGGCCCTGGCGTTTACCCGCTACGCGGGGTTTTTGGGCGGCTGGCAGCAGCAGCCCAGCTATACTCCCGGATTTCTCGTGTTCCAGGCCCTGTGGAGCGTCGACGCCTGGGCCTGGCTGCTCTATATTGTGAGCCTGGGGATTCGTTTCCTGAAGTCTGGCAACGCCACGATTCGCTATGCCACGGAAGCCGTCCTGCCCTTCTACGTTCTTCACCAGCCCATCATCATGGCTGTAGGCCTTCTGGTTGCCGGCTGGAACCTGGATGTTCTGCTCGGGTGGCTTTGCGTCTGCGCGCTGTCGATGGCGCTGACGTTGAGCATCTATGAAGGCCTCATCCGGCACAACCGGCTGGCGAGAGTCGCCTTCGGACTGAGATGACGGGATTCCAATGGACGTTCGGCGCCTTCGCCAGGAGGGCTGGATGTGCCACGCATGTTGCCGGGCCGGCGGCGAGGACGCCGCCATTGCGATCAGGATTTCAGGGCATGGGGTGCGTGGCGAGATTGGCGTGGGGCACAAGGCGCTGGTAGACGGCGTTCGACACGGGAGTATTCCAGTGGCCGGTCGACTTGGCGAATCCCACCAGGCCGAGGAAGAGCAGAGCAATCCCCACCGCCATGGCCCAGCCGGGCAGCCCGTTTCTCTTCTTTTTCGATTCCCGTTTCGAATCCAACCTCTTCGGTAATGACATTCCGAGTGCGCCCTGGGCCGGACAGACAGCGGCGCACGCCATGCAGCCCGTGCACTCCGCCGAGCGGACGCTCGCCAGCTTGTCGACGGAGAGGGACGAGGGGCAAGCCTTGGCGCACTTGGCGCAATCAATGCATGCCTCGGGGTCGCGGCGGATGCGGAGCGGGCCGGGAAGCGAGGCCAGGCCGAGCAGACCTCCGTAAGGGCAGAGATAGCGACACCAGAAATTTTGCACGAAAAGCGACGCAATCACCAGGAGGCCGATCACCACCATCCCCGTGACGCCCAGGAAGCGGAAAAAGTTGAGCATCTTGACGGCCGCGATCAGCCCATAGGGTGAGTGCATGAAGCTCTCAATGGCCCTAGCCGACATGCCGGCGACTGCCCAGACAAAAAATCCCAGCAGCAGATATTTGAGCCCGCGCAAGGGAATGTCAAGCCAGCGGGGAATGCGGAAATTGCGTCCGAACATCTTGCCGCCCGCGCGCCAGAGATATTCCGAAAGGGTCCCCACCGGACAGAGCCAGCTGCAGAAGGCTTTGCGAAACAGAAACGCCATGGACAGGAAGGCCA
>JARRJI010000007.1:0-30900 GCA_037379595.1 Acidobacteriota bacterium
TGAAGAGATAAATGTCGTCGTCGCTCAGCTTTGAAACATCGTAACGCATCGGAAGAACCTCACCCGCTGCACTTCCTCCCTGTGTGAAGCTGTTCTCAGGCATATTCATCAAAAAGCCTCCTTCCCTCGTCTTGCTTTATCGAGTGTATCAAGGATTTCGGCGACCTCCGCCATGCCGGTGATCTGGCGCAGGCCGTATCTCGACTTTCGTCTCCAGTTGGGGCGTTCCTCGCAGGTTCCCGGAACGTTTTGTGGCTGCTTTTCAAACCACAGGTCTTCCAGATTCACAATGACCATACGACTGCGACTGCTACCCAGATACCGGAGTGAAGACCTGAAGGCATACACAATCGACGGGGTCCCCCTCTTGCGTCCGTCAGAACACAGGAATCTCACAAGTGCGCTTCTCAACTTGCCACGCTCGTTTAGTTCGGTTATCGCTCCTTCCTTGTCCAATAAGCCAAGGTCAAAGCGGTCCTGAACGTCCAAGCCGTCCCAAAAGGCTGCGAAGGGAGCCATATCGTGGGTGTTGAGTGCGGCCAGTGAGTCCTCCGGAGGATCAGGAAGCGTGTTTTTCCCATCGGGGGTCGCTTCGAACTGCAGAACATACATCCGCTGAATCTTATGGCGTGCCAAGGCAGGCCGCACGTAACCGGGAACCGTTCCCAGGTCCTCACCAACTATCGCAGCTCTATTTCGAACCGACTCAAGCGCCAGAATGGCATACATTTCCTCGGCGGGATAGTGAACATAGGCTCCGTCTGCTGGCAGAAAGCCCTTGGGAACCCAGAACAGGCGGTGCAAAGCCCTCACGTGGTCAATGCGGAGGGCGCATGCATGGGCCAGATGATGTTGAAGGGCCTTACGAAAATAGGCGTATCCGCTCTCCCGAATTTTCTCTGGATGCAACGGCGGGAAACCCCAACTCTGCCCCTTCGTAAAGAAAGTATCTGGCGGCGAACCTGCGCTCACATCCAAAACAAACGAGGATCGCTCACGCCACACGTCGTAACCGTCCGAGTTGACTCCCAGGGGCAAGTCCAAATATAGACCTTCGCCGTTCGTATTGCAGCCCTTGGCGAACGCTCGAATTTGTTGTTCCGCTATCCACTGCACATAGAGATGGTAGCGCTTGGCTTCCAGATCGTAGTCCGCACTGCTCAACACCCCATCGTGTGAAGGTTGAGGCCACGTCCACCACGAAGAGCGGCGGCGATCGCACGTTGCGCGGAATTGCGCATAATCTTCCAGATCCGGATGGGACTCGACGTAGCGAAAGAACTCCTGCTGGCGGGCTGAAGGGTGATCGAAAATTGTCTTCGCCAGCGGTCCGAGAGCCTTGCGCTTCAGGACCATGGCGCGCCGGTAATCAACATGGCTCCTTGATCGCAACTCTTCACATTCCGCCTGGAAATCACTGGAGGCCACAAGGTTCTGAACGACCGGGCATTGCTCCAATTCTGGAATCCTGGTCATGTCCAGAAACAGTTCGTTCCAGAAAAGACGGCTTACCGGTGAATAGGGGCTGGGATCAAAAGGCTCGTCCAGAAAAGAAGCAAGCAACGGAAGCGTTCCCACGATTGAGCCTCCGCGCTCGTGAACCCACTCCATCAGCTCCCTGAGATCGCCGAAATCCCCCACGCCCCAGTTTGAGTCAGAAGGCAGGGCATATACGGGAATGAACACACCCCACGACCTTGCCGCGCGGTCGCTCGAACTCACATAAGCTTTGGACGGCGCCGAGATCACCAGGACCTGGTAACGGTTCTTCCCTGCCTCAAGGATCAAAGTGTGATAACCAAACGGGAGCCTGGGAGGCAACCGCATATCCATATCCCAATAAGCTTTGCCTTCCACCTGGACTCTTTTCGCGTGGGACACCGACTTTACGTCGCCCGCCCTGATTTCCCAAATCTGCTCTTCACCGTTCTCAAGCCTCAGAGAACAGTGCCACGAACGCCACGCCTGGCCGGCGGGAAGCCGCAGCTTGACTTTTCCTCCCTTGCCATCCCACGCAATCGCTACGGGCTCAGGCCCACGCTGATAAATCTGTTGACGCCGTTCCCGCAAAGCGCGCGAGGCATCGCCCGGTCCAGCTAAGGGCGCACCCAGAGCCCGCAGGGTCGCCACCAGCACGTCAGGAGACGCCTGACGGCGCCGGTTGTAGAGGATGTTATGGTAAGCAATTTCGATCCCATACGCGCTTGCCAGTTGGCGAAGACTTCGAATTGTCGCATTCGTTTTCGAGTTCACTGTCTGTACTCTCTGCAAGGGCCGCGCTGTGCCTCTGAAAGACCGCTGCTGGAATGAAATCTTACATGAAGTAATCGAAATCGCGCTCGCTACGAACGCGGCGCCGAATCCGCAGGATGTGTGCAGGCATCAGGTGCGGGTTTAACTCCACGAAGTTCCTTGTTCCTTGCCACAAGTAGCGGTCGTCAGTAATCAAATCATGCGCCTGAAAGGCCTGGTGAGGATCAAGCCCAAAATAATCGAGTGGCAGATCCAGCCAGCCCGACTGCGTGTAGTGAGGATCCAGATTGACCACCACAAGAATGATGTTCGCCATATCTTCGGTCGTCTTGCTGTACGCGATCAGTTGGTTGTTGTCTACGGGGTGAAAGCGCAAATGGTTGTTGCTCGCAAGCGCCGGATTCGCGCGCCGGATCTGGTTAACCCTCGCAATCAACCCTTTCAGGCTGTCTCCGCGGTTCACGTCCCAGTTCTTGATTTCGTACTTTTCTGAATAGAGATATTCCTCGCTTCCCGGCCGCAGGGCACGATTTTCACACAACTCGAAAGCCGGGCCATAAATTCCATAGCTCGCACCTAGCGTTGCCGCCAGGATAAGCCGGGTCATAAAGGCAGGTCGGCCGCCGGACTGCAGGTATTCCGTGAGGATGTCCGGAGTATTAGGCCACAAGTTGGGGCGGAAAAACTCCCGGACCTTGCTTTGAGTGAGTTCCGTAAAATACTGTTCCAACTCCCATTTTGTGTTGCGCCATGCGAAATAGGTGTAGGACTGCGTAAACCCGAGCTTGGCCAGACGGTACATTACCTTGGGGCGAGTAAAAGCCTCTGCAAGAAAGATGACATCGGGATATTGCTTCTTAATCTCCCGGATGGCCCACTCCCAAAAATCAAAGGGCTTTGTGTGAGGGTTATCCACACGAAAGATGCGAACCCCCTGGTCAATCCAAAAGACCATGACGTCTTTCAGTTCCTCCCAGAGCTCGCGCCAGCTCGGTGTTTCAAAGTTGAGGGGATAAATATCTTCATACTTTTTGGGGGGATTTTCCGCATATTGCACGGTCCCGTCCGGACGCCACCGGAACCAGTCAGGATGCTCGGTCACGTACGGGTGGTCTGGAGTGCACTGGAATGCTATGTCCAAGGCCACCTCGAGCCCAATCTCTTGGGCCGCGCTGACAAGCCGGCGGAAATCTTCCAAGGTTCCCAAGTGAGGATGAATGGCCTTGTGTCCGCCTTCTCGCGCCCCAATCGCCCACGGGCTGCCAATATCGTCCGCGGTGGAGACGGGATTGTTATTTCTCCCCTTTCGGTACTTTCTCCCGATGGGGTGAACCGGAGGCAGATAGAGAATATCGAAACCCATATCTGCAACGTAAGGCAATCGGTCGATGCAGTCCTGAAAAGTTCCATATTTCCCCGGGTCTGACGCGCAAGACCGCGGGAACATTTCGTACCAGGCGCCGAACCCCGCCCTCTCCCGATCGACCTCAACGATCAACGTCCTTTCATAGGTCGCGGCTGTGCTTCGCTCGGGATACTGAGCCATCAACCGCGCCAGGGTCTCGTTTCGCACGCTCTTGACGGCGTCGGAGAGAGAGTGACCACCCTGCATCCGCATTGACGCAGCGAACGCTGCGAGCCGGTTCGCAGCTTCCCCGGAAGCCCGGCCAGCCGCATCTTCCACAAGTTTGGCCCCTGTCAGAATATCGACCGAAATGTCCTGCCCGGCCTCCAATTTCTTGATGAAGCCTCTGCGCCATGACTCGAAGTGGTCCACCCACCCCTGCAGGGTGTACTCGTATCGGCCCAGTTCCAGGACCGTGAAGCTGCCGTGCCAGCGGTCATTAACATCTTCGACCATTGGTGTCTCAATCCAGGGGTGTTCATTGGCACGCCGATAGAGGAGGGCCGCAGAAATGGCGTCGTGACCGTCGGTGAAGATGTCCGCGTTCACGACAACCCGCTCACCCACGATCCGTTTGATGGGAAAACGTCCTCCCTGGATTTCCGGATACACGTTTTCAATCACCACTCGAGGAGGTTGATTGGTCAGATGACTTATTGTGGGTGACCCAGTTCCTGGATTCACTTGTTGCACCTCGAGTTCTCTTGGAAAGACTATTGACAACCGCCATCAAGGGCAGCAGCCATTGTTGGAAGATCGTTATGGCAGTTACCTCAACCAGCTATCGGCCTGAGGATTGGTTAGTCAGGCGAAACGGACCCCACAAAACAGTCTTATTTTACTCTCATCAAACAGCATGAGCAACTGACCCCCTCGGGCAACCCTCCGAGCTGCAATCTCGAACACTTGGCCTCCCTGCGATTTCTGTTAGGATGAGAAGGGTACGCCGCACATCCGTGTACGGATAAGCCCAACGGAGAAGCTGAACCAGATTAGTGGTCTTTAGCGCCATGGACCGTCACAAGTTTGGGTCGCTTTATTGACGCCAACTCGAAGTCCAGGTAGGTTATGATAACCGATCACGGAGGGATGGGTGAGCGGTTGAAACCGGCGGTCTTGAAAACCGTTAGCCTCGGAAGGGGCTCGGGGGTTCGAATCCCTCTCCCTCCGCCATTATACGTCCCGCTTTTTCAATGAGTTGGATCATCACTGTTCATTGAACACCTCAGGTGCCCGGCTAGTTTAGAGAAGCCCGGGAGACCGGGTGCCAAGTGTCGCCGGCCTACGGCGCAAGTTGCCCTGCCAGCCCCCTGCCACCGGCGAATTGCATCCTCGTGGCCATTGCAGTCAAAGGCACTTAGGTCTATCCTACTGTCGAACTCGGAGCCATAATGGGAATTCGGGCCTGGGATTGCGCAAGCGCTCTCAAGTGCTGGCGCTGTCAAGGGATTTTCGTGATGCAATCGGAACTCGCCAGGCAAGGTGAAGAAACTTTTTGCGCAGGAGAACGTAGATTCCTTCAGGAACCTCGCAGCAACTTATGAGGGAAATGAGTCGCAAACTCGTCGTCCAAGGCAGCAAACTTGCTGCTGTGCTCGGTGTGATTCTGGTTGGGATGCTGCTCGCCGTGACAGCACGCGCGCAGAAACCCAAAGATTTGCAACCGCAGGGGTACGTCAACGACTTCGCCGGGGTGATCAATCCGGAAACGCAGCAGGAGCTGAATGCAATCTGCACGGAAGTGGATCAGAAAGCGCAGGCTCAAATTGCCGTCGTGACGGTGAAGTCGCTGGAAGGCGAGCCCATCGACGACTTCTCCATCGACCTGGCGACGCACTGGGGCATCGGGCCCAAACAGAAAGACCGCGGCGTGATGATCCTCCTTGCGCCCAACGAACATCAGTACCGCTTTGAAGTGGGCTACGGCCTCGAGCCGATCTTGCCGGACGGTCTTGTCGGTAGCTTCGGGCGCCAGGCCAGGCCTCTGCTGCGGGCGCAAAACTACAGCGGGGCGCTCCTGCTGATGACGCAGCGCGTGGCCACCGTGATTGCCAAGGACCGTGGCGTAGCGCTCACCTCATTCTCACAGCAACCCCTGGCCGCGCCGGAGGGCGAAGCGGAAGCGCCAGCAGGGGCCGGACCAAATCTAATGCCTTTGCTGATGTTCCTGTTCTTTCTGTTTTTCCCTCTGATCGGGCTGCTAGCGCGCATCTTCGGCGGGCGCCGCCGGTACGGCCGCGGGCACAGCGTCTGGTGGTGGGCAGGCCCGTGGTTCCTAGGCGGACTGGGCGGCGGCTGGCGCGGAGGATCGTGGGGCGGCGGTGGCTTTGGCGGAGGCGGAGGATTTGGCGGATTCGGCGGCGGGTCGTTTGGCGGTGGCGGGGCAAGCGGAAGCTGGTAGGCTGGAGCGGAGACCATGGAAAAATTGCTGGCAGAGCTGAAAGATAAACTACAGGCTGGAGCGGGCAAGAACCTTAAAGCGATCGTGCTTTATGGTTCGGCGGCAAGAGGGGAATATCACAAGCAGCACTCCGATTTGAATGTGCTCTGCCTGCTGGAACGCGCCCAGGCGGAAGACCTCGAAGCGCTGCATGAAGTGGCGGTCTGGTGGGAGAAAAAGAAACTCCCTGCGCCCCAGATCTTCACCCTGGAGGAACTGCGCGCTTCTGCGGATATCTTCGCGATTGAACTGCTCGACATGAAGGCGCATCACCGGATGATTCTGGGCGAGGATTTTTTCGAGGAACTGTCTGTGCCCATGCAACTGCACAGGCTTCAGGTTGAACGCGAGCTTCGGACGAACTGGGTCAAGCTGCGGCAAGGCATTCTGCTGGCGCCGCAAAAAGACCAGGTGTTCATGGCGCTGATGGACGCATCTGTATCTACGTTTATCACGCTCTTCCGGCACGCTCTGATCGTGTTGGGCGAGAGTCCGCGGCCGGGAAGGCGCGAAATTGTGGAGGACATTGCACGGATTGTCGGCGCGCGCCCCGAAGCGTTCTGGTCGGTCCTCGAAGTGCGCGAAGGGAAGCGCAAGGCCAGCGAGGTAAACGCCCGGCAAACTTTGCGGGATTTCCTGGATCTGGTTGAGCGCGTGACGAATGAGGTGGACAACAGGCTGGCGGGCGGAACCTAAGCTGGGCTGGTCGAGCAGTCAGAAGAGCTGCATTCTGGAGGAGTGAGATGAAAAAGGGCTGGATAGCGCTGATTGTGATTGTGCTGGCCGTGGTGATTTTCGGCGGGATGTATGTCAGCGCGCGAAACACGATGGTGAGGAAGAACGAAGCGATTAAGTCAGACTGGGCGCAGGTTGATGTGGTGATCGAACGCCGCGCCGACTTGATCCCCAATCTCGTGGCCACGGTAAAGGGCATCGCGGCTCAGGAAGTGACTGTGTTCACAGCCGTGGCAAACGCCCGGACGCACTTGATGAACGCCCAGACGCCAAAGGACAGGATCGCAGCGAACCAGCAACTCGATGGCGCACTGGCCAGAGTGCTGGCGCTGACCGAAAATTATCCGCAGTTGAAGTCGAATGAAAGCTTTCTGCGCTTGCAGGATGAACTGGCGGGCACTGAAAACCGCATTGCGGTTGAACGCCGCCGCTATAACAACGCGATCCAGGACTACAACGCGTATATCGGGCAGTTTCCCAATAATGTCTTCGCGAGCTGGGCAGGCTTCCAAAGGAACGATGCCTATTTTGAAGCAACCCCGGCGGCGCAGAAAGTACCAAAGGTGGAGTTTCCTGCGGCGAAGCAGTAAGTCCGCGCCAACCGGCGGAAGACCCTTTAGCTGTCTCGTATTTTCAATAAGTTAATCGAAAACGTATTCCGGTTCGCAACTGTCTGTTTACCCTTTGCCATTTTGTTTCAATAAGTTCCAAGCTTTGTTCCTTAAGAGGGAATGTGGTTTCGATTCTGGCCACCCAACGGGTGAGACGTCTTGGCACTCTGGCTTGCCGGAACGCCGGCGTGCGAGAATCCTCCGGCAAGCTGCCAAAAAACAAGCATCACTGACGTAAGCCTTTGGTTCTGCTACAATCCTGACAAGATTTTGCGGTCAGTATCATAAGCTTAGGAGCTTCGGGCTCGGTCTGGCCGCTATCGGTCCCAGGAGAATCGTGTTGGATTCGGAGCTAGAGCTGGTCAAGCGCTGTCTCAGAGGAGATGATGCGGCCTGGGAGGCCCTGCTGCAGGCTCATACCCATAAGATTTACAACCTGTGCTATCGTTTCACTGGCCGCTACGAGGACGCGGAGGACTTGACGCAGGAGGTCTTTATCAAGGTCTTTCGAACACTCAAGTCGTACGACCCGGACCAGGCGAAATTCTCCACCTGGCTTAACCGAATAGCCCGCAACCATCTGGTCGACCACTACCGTCGAACCAGGAGGGATCGGGTTACTTCAACCCTTGACGACCAGATGCCCATCGCCGACCGCTCGACGAGCGGACACCCTGCAGGGCAGGTGGAATCACGGGAGCGCCGGGAAAAGCTCCAGGCTGGACTCAACAAGCTCTCGCCCGACTTGCGGGAGGCCGTGGTGTTGCGCGATCTGCAGGACCTGGACTACGCCGAAATTGCCCAGATTCTGGAGGTTCCAGAAGGAACCGTGAAATCACGCATCAATCGAGGACGATTGGAACTGGCAAGGGTCCTAAAACGTATGGTTTAGTGAAGGCATAAGAGTAAAGACGATGACACACCTGGAACTCGAAAATCTGGCTAGCGAGTACCTGGAAGGCCGGCTTGAACCGACCCGCAGCGCCCAGGTGGAAGAGCATCTGGCTGGCTGCGAATCCTGTCGGGGAATTGTGTCAGACGTGCAGTTCGCCATGCAGGCTTGCCAGTCGGCCGAGGAAGTGACGCCACCCACTTGGCTGCTGGCCAAGATCCGTCTTGCCACGGTCGGCGAAGAACGAGTCGGGTTCTTCGATCACGTGGGCGAATTGTTTCGTAATTTTCGTCAGCCCCGTTTTGCTTATGCCGTGGCCATGACCGTGTTTTCGCTTTCGCTGATCGCAAACATCGCAGGCCTTAACCTGCGCGGTTTGAGCTTCAGTGACCTGAACCCGACAACGTGGGTCTATCGTGCCAACCGGGCCGGCCATCTTCTCTACGCACGAGTCGAAAAGTTCTATGATGATCTGCGAATCGTCTATGAAATCGAGTCCAGGTTCCGGAACGTTCAAAGCCAGCAGTCCGAAAAGGAAAAGCAAAACACAAAGCCGAATCCACCCTCCGGAGGACCGGCAAGCACGGCCGATCCCGGGACGGATAGCATGGCTTATGCCATCGTAAACAGCACCGAGCCAAAAGCTCAAAGGGTGCGAGGAGTTCAACCCAATGAAATGCGCTAACCACCCCCTCAACGATTCTGTCGCGTATTGCTCACAGTGTGGCCGGCCAATTTGTGATGCCTGCAGGCATGAGGTCAAGGGAACCTCCTATTGCGAGACCTGCCTGGCAGCCCGGCTGCAATCGCCCCCATGGACATCCGTGGGACAACCTGGCGCCGGTCCAAGCCCCGGCATTGCGCTCGTGCTTGGGTTTATTCCGGGCGTCGGTGCCATTTACAACGGGCAGATTGTCAAGGCGATGGTACAGGTATTGCTTTTCGGGTCGCTCATCGCGTTGAGCAACCGTTTGGGCGGTGCGTTTGGCCCCATTTTCGGACTGGGAGCTGCGGCGTTCTATTTCTACATGGTGATTGACTCTTATCAAACCGCAAAAGCCAAGGAGCTTGGCCAACCCGCAGCGGAATGGTTCGGCCTCAGCGATATGAAAATGGATGCCCCTATAGGAGCAGGCTTGTTGATCGCTCTGGGCCTTTTGTTCTTGCTCGACAATCTGGGAATTCACGTCTTTTCTCAAATTGGGAAATTCTGGCCAGTGCTCCTGATTGCGATTGGCCTGGTCCTGCTTCAAAAGCGCATGAGCCACCGCGAGACGCTTCCCCCACAGGGTTCACAGCAAGTTCATGCGAACACTGAGGGAAATAAGCCACCCGGGAGTGAACATCTGTAAAGACACCGACCGGAAAAGTATTACTCGAATCAAGTTGCACCGTATCAAGATTGGAACCGTGAGCAGGGAGACGAGAGACTTTAAACATGGGTCATAATGGCAAAATTCAAATTCTAGCATTGGACTGAAGAGGGGAGATAAGGATGGAAGACTACATCGGATTTGTGACCATGCTTATCCCGGTTGCGGCGATTCTGATGCCGATAGCGATTATCGGCATCATCTTCTGGTACAAAGCTCGCCAGCGGGAACTGGAGTTCCACGAGTCTCTCAGAATCCGGGAATTCCAGCATGTGCAGAGGCTGAAGGAACTAGAACTCGAAATCGAGAAAACGAAGGCTGGTGCTGCGGAGAAATCAGCTTGATGCTGAACGCAACCGATGAGAGCGTGCGAGCACAACTATCCTTTTGCATGGCGAAGGTAAATCTCTATGACATTCGATCAGGCACCTGAAAAAACGCGTTACGAGAGAAGGCGGGAACGGCGGCATGAACGCTACGGCATGCTCGGACCGATCTTGCTGGTCGCCATCGGAGTCATGTTCCTGGTGGGACAATTTTATCCGACCTGGGGAGTCGCAAAAACCTGGCCGGTGCTTCTGATTGTCATAGGCGTTGCGAAATTACTTGACTCAGCCTACTCAGGCAGATCAATGCCCCCGAATTAGTGGCTTGAGCTTCTTCCTCAAGGAGAGGACATAACATGAGTACTTATCGGCATCGTCGCGGTTCTATTTTCTGGGCGCTGACCCTCATTGGCGTTGGAGTACTCTTCCTCTATCAGAATTTTAATCCGGCCATCCGTCCCTGGCACCTGATTGCAAAGTACTGGCCGTTGCTGATCATCTTTTGGGGGCTCTCCAAACTTATTGACTATTTTCACTCCAGGGCGCATCCGGAAGTTGCCGCGCCTTCACTCTTTTCGGCAGGCGACGTTATTCTGCTAATCTTTGTCCTCCTCATGGGAACGCTCCTCTCCAAGACTCTTCTCAGACCTTCGGGAGATTGGCCGGCGATTCTGGGCATGAACGACCAGCAGTTTGCAGAGATCTTCTACAATTCTTACACATTCACCCAAAAGGTTTCCCAGGATGTCGAAGGCAGCCCGCGACTTCTGATCGTCAATCGCCGAGGAAACGTGAGTATTCGCGGTTCCGACCAGCCGAACATCGCGGCGGTTATCCAGGAAACTATCTGGGCGCAGAACGAATCCACTGCAAAGAATATCGCCGACAACCTGAAGTTTCAATTTTCAGAACATGCCGGGCAATACGAGTTAGGGTCCAACCTTGATACCCTTACGCACAGCGGACGAACGGTCAGGCTGGACATGACGATTCGTGTGCCGAGGTCGACCGCGGCGGAAGTCACGGACGACCATGGCGACATTGTTGTCAGCGATCTAAAAGGCAATCAGACTCTGACCACACGCCATGGTGACGTGCGTGCAAGCAATATCGAAGGTGTTCTGCGCATCCATAAATCAACCGGGGAAACTACCGTTCACAAAATCGATGGAAATGTGGAAATTGAAGGAAGGGGCGGTGACATCGCCGCCCGGAACGTTACCGGCTCTGTTACGATTGAAGGCAATTTTTCCGGTGCGACACGATTCGAGGATATTGCGCAGACGCTGCGCTACAGTTCTTCCCGCACCAACTTGAATGTGCAGAAACTGACCGGCAGTCTCTCAATGGACATGGGAAACCTCTCAGCCAACGGAGTTGGCGGCCCGTTTGAACTTGTAACGCGGGACAAGGACATCCGTCTTGAGAATTTCAAATATAACGTGAAGATTGTCAATACAAACGGAGACGTTCACCTTCAAACGGAGACTCCGCCTACGCATCCCATAGCGGTCACTCTGAAGAAAGGCGACATCACCTTATCGTTGCCGGCCACATCAAACTTCATGATTAATGCCCTCTCTAACAAAGGTGAGGTCAGTTGTGACTTTCCGGGTCTGAAGGTCTCAAAATTACCGGGAACGCCCAGCATTCACGGACACTACGGGGCAGGTGGTCCGGTTATTAACCTTCTCTCAACTTACGGCACGATCCATGTTGTCAGATCAAAGCCTCAGGGTTCGTCTTCTCCTGCTTCAACTGCTTACAACCACAATGGGGAGCAAGGATTGCGATCTGAGGTGATCTCTTTGCCCGCTCGCGCTCACTTCGCTGCACACTAGCGTGCCGGATCAGGTGGGCGAGCCGCCGCTTTGCTGCAAGACAGATGCCTACCGCGCTACTCCAGCAACAGTCTCAAAAAAAGTTGGAAAAGAGATCTGCACACAGTCGCTATCTCTGATCGTGGTGCTTCCGTCAGCGATCAGGCCGGCGATGCTGAAAGCCATGGCGATCCGGTGGTCACCATAGCTTGAAATTTCCGCCCCCTTTAGAGATTGCCGGCCGGGAATCCTGAGGCCGTCGGGAAATTCTTCGACCTCTGCGCCCATCCTGTGGAGATTCTCCGCAACGGCCGCGATGCGGTCGCTCTCTTTGACCCGCAGTTCCCGGGCTCCATGAAAAGTCAGCCCCTCCTCGGTTTGAGTTCCCAATACTGCCAGGACCGGCAATTCATCAATTAATCCCGGAATGGATTCACGGGGAATCTCACCGCCCCGCAGAGAACTTGCTCTCACCTGGACACTGCCCACCAGCTCACCCCTGCGACTTTCACAATTCAAGATCTTGATGTCTCCGCCAATCGACCGCAGAAACACGAGGATGGCCGTGCGAGTCGGGTTCAGGCCGATCCCCTGGAAGGCAAGGTCGGATCCCGGAACCAGAAGGCCCGCCACAAGGAAAAACGCAGCGGAAGAAATGTCGCCCGGCACAACAAGTTCTTGCGCCGCCAGACGGCCCCTCCCGCGAACGCCGATCGTGCGGCCATCGCGACCCACTTCGACGCCAAACTGCCTGAGCGCTATTTCGCTATGGTCGCGTGTCTGGTGCGGTTCCACAACCTCCGTCAGCCCGTCCGCATAAAGCCCCGCGAAAAGAATGGCGGTCTTGACCTGCGCGCTGGCAACCGGCAACTCATATCGAATGGGAACGAGACTCGCAGCCTCAATCGTAAGCGGCGGCAGGCCGCCCTCGGAGGAATAGATCCGCGCACCCATGCGGGTGAGCGGATCAATAATGCGTTTCATCGGCCGGCGGGAAAGCGAAGCGTCGCCGCCAATAACAGTCCGAAATGCCTGGCCGGAAAGAATGCCCGTCATCATCCGGATGGTCGAGCCCGAGTTGCCGGCATCGAGAGGCTTAGCGGATGGCCGCAGCCCGTCGAGGCCAACTCCCTCGATCGTTACGACTCTTCCCTGCCGGTCGATCTTCACGCCTAGTTTTTTCAGGCATTCCAGCGTGCTCTGGCAGTCCACGCTGTCTGCAAAGGAACGAATGGTACTCACCCCTTCGGCAATGGCCGCAAGCATGGCATAACGATGAGAGATTGATTTATCGCCTGGAATCGGGACTGATCCCGCCAGGCGTTTCGCGGGCATGATGGTTTTTGTCATTGCCGAACTTAGCGAACCTTTCCTTTCCGTCACTCAACCGTCAGCAGAATCTTTCCCGTCGTCTCGCGAGCTTCCATTCTTCGATGGGCCTCCGCAGCTTGCTCCAGAGGCAGTTTCAACCCAATGCGCAGGTTTATTTTCCCGTCTGCGATCCACTCGAGAACCTGCTTTACGCCACGCTGAGCGATCTCCGGAGTCCGGGTCACTGTGAACAGCCAGAATGCGCTCACTTTCAATGACCGCGCATAGAGGTTGCTGACGTCGATGGGATCCGGCGTGCCGCTGGCACTTCCGAAACTGATAAGGTGTCCAAAAGGCGCAAGCGACGCGAGGCTTCCCCGAAGAGTCTCTTTTCCCACCGAGTCAAGGACAAGGTCCACGCCGCGCCCATACGTCAACTGCGCAACTCGCTCGGCGAATTCGACCTCCGTATAAAGAATGAGTTCGTCCGCGCCCGCATCCTGCACAATTCTTGCCTTCTCCATGCTGGATGTCGTTCCAAAAACCCGGGCGCCAGCCAGCTTTGCCATCTGGACAGCCAGGAGCCCCACACCGCCGGCCGCCGCATGCACCAGCACAATGCGCCCCGGACCAACGTGATCAGCCGTGTAAAGCAAGTGATAGGCCGTCAACGCCTGCACAGGAAAGGCTGCGCCCTGCTCGAAAGAGATGGCATCGGGCAGCATGATCAACTGCGATGGCGACGCAGAGACGTACTCAGCATAGCAACGCTCCCCCAGCACCACAACCCGCTGCCCAATCAGATTCTGATCGGCAATCTCGCCGGCTTCAACCACAACTCCCGCCGCCTCAAAACCGGGCGTCTCCGGAAGCTTGGGTTGCGCCAGGTAAGCGCCCCGCCTCAAGAGGGTATCGGCAAAATTCACGCCGATGGCGTGAATGCGCACAAGAACTCGGCTCGGAGCCATCCGAG
This sequence comes from Acidobacteriota bacterium, assembly GCA_037379595.1. Classification (GTDB taxonomy): domain Bacteria; phylum Acidobacteriota; class Terriglobia; order UBA7540; family UBA7540; genus SCRD01. Next base: position 14,140 of record JARRJI010000007.1, read on the forward strand.
GCCGTTCCACGTCTTCAAACTTCAGAACTTCCGGACCGCCGACTTCGTGAAACCGTATTGTTTTCATGATGGTATGAACCTGAATCGCATCGAAATTGTTACTTTTGGGGAGATTAACCCTCTTTCGCTTTGCAGGATATGTCGCGAAACCCAAATTCATGTGTAGTATAGCAGGAACATTCGGCGCCTCTGGTAAGCTTTTTGTACCCGCCTCACCAGACTGCAATTGGCCTATCCGGGCTCCGCTGCGGGTGAATACCGAAGCAGGTTGCAGATAACGGATAGCGCGGATACCTTTATCATCATTGTCTTTGCAGTTCTTGAAATTCACTCCCGGTTGTTCTAGCTTTTAGAGACTAATTCCCGATGCGGATAATGGTAAAATCCTGAGGGGATATCAACAGGCTTAAGGGTGGAAATTGAGACAAGCATGCGAAGGTGCTGAACTGAACCGCCGTGGCCCTGAAGGTAATGAGGGAAAAGGTGCCGGGTACCGACGATCAATGCAACCCTTCGTCTCGATTATCCTGTGCGCAAACGGCTTAAGGCCGATGTTGAGCCGGTGCCTGGAGCATCTGACGGCTCAGAACTACGCCGGCTACGAAATCATTGTTGTCCTTAACGGTCCGGATGACATCTCTTTTGCCCAGGCTGTCTCGCGCTTTCCAGTCAAGTTGTTAAACGAGCCCCGCCGTGGCGTTTCTATTGCCCGCAACCACGCCGTCCCCCAGGCAAAGGGCGACATTCTCGTGTTTGTGGATGACGATGTTCTGATCGGCCCCGACTGGTTGGACGAAATCGTGAAAGGCTTTGCAGATCCCAATGTGGCCTGTGTGACTGGGCGTGTTATTCCTGCCGGATCTCTCTCTCTCACTGCCGAAAGGGCCGCCCGCTATTACGCCAGCGAACGAGCTCTTTCCACCTGGAGCCTCGACGCCTCAAACCCGGACTGGTACCAATATATCCTCGGAGAACCCGTGGGCTTCGGCTGCAACATGGCGTTCCGTAAAGAATTCCTGGAGAACTATTCCCGCTTTCCCGTGGATCTTGGCGCAGGGTCGTTGATCGGCGGGGGAGATGAATTCTATATGTACGTGCAGGTCGTTAAACACGGCTTTCGAATTCGGCACACCCCGACAGCAGCGGCCACCCACTATTTCGAAAATGACATCGACAAGCAAAAGAACCGCAATGCCCAGCTCCGCACAGGTAGCGTCGCGTTTGCGCTGAAACTCTTTCTGGAGGAAAGAACGCTTCGGCGAGCGACCCTCAAGTGGGTGTTCTCAGGAGCTAAAAGACGCGCCCGCCACATCTGGGGGCAAAAAGCGATTGCGTCAGAGCCCCAGGAACTGCTGTCGCCAGGCGAAAAATTGCGCGCCTACGCACGAGGACTCAGCGTTTACTGGAAATCCCGCCGAATCAAAGACCCAGTCTCGCCGCATTCTTCAAGCTGCAAACGGGCGAATTGAGTTTTCAGCGGTCAGCGACCTCTCTGCTTTACCTGCCAGCGGGTGCGCGCTCCGGCGCCAGTCTGTTAACGCTGCCCCAATGAAATCTATAAGCCCAACCCTGTTGTACAATGTTTGAAAGCCAAGGGAGGGAATATGAACCGCGAAGAGTCATGGCAACTTCTGTGCGAATATACGAAGAACGAGAATCTTCGGCGGCACGGCCTCGCCGTTGAAGCCTGCATGCGCGCTTACGCCCTTAAGTTCGGGCGCGACGAAGAGAAGTGGGCCGTTGTGGGACTGATTCACGATTTTGATTACGAAATGTACCCTGACGCTCCCGACCATCCGCTGAAGGGCAACCAGATCCTGAGCGACCGCGGATATCCGGAGGATGTGCGCCGGGCCATTCTCGCCCATGCCGACTACACGGGCGTACCTAGAGACTCCCTGATGGCCAAGACCCTGTTTGCGTGTGATGAGCTCGCGGGTTTCATCACCGCCTGTGCGCTGGTACGGCCGGGCAAGATTCAGACCCTCGAAGCCAAATCCGTACGCAAGCGGATGAAAGACAAAGCGTTTGCCCGTGCGGTCCGGCGGGAAGACATCGTCGCAGGAGCGGAGGAACTTGGTGTGGACACCAATGAGCACATCACGTTGTGCATCAGGGCCATGCAAGGCATCGGCGAACGCCTGGGGCTGAATCCCGACCCGGCTTCGTCGCCGCAAGAACCCTCACCGTCACAGGAATAGAGCCTGTATTTTCTTTGGATCAAAAGGCTGGCTTGAGGAAGAGGGACGCAAACGCTGAGGACATCGCTTCAAGCGTAGCTCGTCCCTCTTACCGGTTTATGCTAAAGCTGCTGCGATTCTCTTTCCCGGGCCGCAGACGTCTCTCCCTCTACAACCTGGAGGAGGCGTGCTGCCTGTTCCAGGCGCCCCTGCAGATCACCCACCCTGCGCTGAATTGTTCCACGCTGCTCTTCCAGAAGAGTATTTGTGAATTCAGCAACCTGGCGTTTGTAGGACTCCAGAGACTCTTTAATGGACGACTCAGCCCATGTTGTGGTCTGGTGGGCCCATTGATTCAGGAGCGTCGTGGCGGTGTTTACTTCCTTATTGACCCTCCCGGAAAGGTCCTGAACGACTTGCCCTGAACTGGCTTTAATCTTCTCTACCGCGACGGCTGCCGCCTCCTCAGCTTGCTTCTGGACTTGGTCCACCATTGCCCCGCGTTGGTTTTCCATAGACAGCCGCAACTGCACTTCATATTCAGATACCATTTTGGCTTGCATCTCTCCGAGTGTTCGTCGAATCTCGTCGAGATGTCCTTCGGCAACGTGTTGGATACTCCGAGCGTGCCCCTCAAGATTCTGCTGGCTCAGCTTCGACAGGTTGTCTGCCAGTCCGGCGAGCCGCTCGTTCTCCGCGGCTTTCAACTCTTCACCCAAATTCCTGAGGTCGGCTGAAATGCCGGCCGCTTCGCCGGAGAGCGAATTCTGGGCCGACTGCGCCACATCGTTCATCTGTCTTCGTACCTCTTCCAACATAGCGCCCATCGAGGACTTTAACTCACCCTTGGAGTGTTCCAGGGTTTCGTCGAGACGCTGCTGGACTTGCGGAAGCGAAGAATTCAAGGCATCCTGCGAGGCCTGGCCGACTTTGCTCATGATTTCCGCAGAGCTCTTCTCCTGCAGTTCCCGAGCCATCCCCTCCAGCCTCTGCTTGAACTCGCCCACACTGGCGTTTACATAGGATTGGAATTCTTCTTTTGAGGACGCAGACAACCCACTCAAGTGGGCTTTGTAATAGTTGAAACTCTCTTCAGAGTGCGCCCTGGCATCCGCCTCAAATTCTTTCGCAGCCTTTTGTGTCACAGATCCCAGATGGTCATTGATCTGTTTTCGGACGTCGTCCAACAGGGCTTCCATGGAGGATTTCAACTGGTTCTCAGAATGATTGAGCGTCTCGTCGAGACTCTGCCGGACCTGGGCGAGCGATGTATTCAAAGCGTCTTTTGAGGCCTGGCTGACTCTGCTCATAATTTCTGCGGCGCCCTTCTCCTGCAGTTCAACCGTGGTCGACTGCAGTTTCTGCTTGAAGGCATCCACGTGGGAGTCAGCATAGGATCGAAATTCCTCCTTTGAGGAAGCCGTCAACCCACTGAGCTGAGCTTTAAAATTGTTAAGACTCTCTTGGGTTCCTGCTCTGGCACCTGCTTCGAACTGGTTTGTGAACTCTTGTCTCGCCGCGCCCAGATGAGTGTTTAAATCTTTCATGGCCTGGTCTGTGTTTGCCGCACAGGCCTGCCGTGCCCGCTCGGGAAGATCGGTTATTAAAGCCTGGACTTGCTTCTGGATTTCCTCAAGCTTGGTTTGGCCGGTGTTCTCCATTTCCCGGACCACCATACCGAGTTCTTGCTGAAAAGAGGCCTTCAAGCGCCCTTTAACTTCCGCAAGGTGCACCTCAAGTGCTTTCTCGACGGAGCCCTGAACTGAGGTCGATGAGCCATCGGTCATCAGCTTGATCCACTCGGAAAATTCCCCCATCTTGGTCTGCAACATCTCTTCAGTTCGAACCTTTGCCTGATTCGCCACCTCGTCCTGTTCCGACTTCAGTCGCTGCTCCAACTTTCCGCGAAACTCTTCCGCGAGATTGTCCAACCGGGCAGCCATTTCCTTCTCAAGGGGATCAAGAACGACCTGGCCGCGTCCTTCAAACTTCTTGGAGACCTCGACGGCAGAGGTAGAGGCAAAGGCCTCCAACTCGTTTCGAATCCGATCCTTCAGGGTCTTGAAGCCTAATCGGAGAGACCCGTCGCCGTCCTTCTGTGGGTCAACGGAGATCCCGGGTAACTGCACCCCGGAAATTTCAGATATCGCTCCCAGCAACTCGCGAAGCAGGTGTTGCGCCTGGTCCACCTGCTCCTGCCACTCACGGCGAGCTTCTCGAATTTCGGAAAGAAGCCCTTCAAGGTCATTTTGGTTGTGCTTCTGACCTCCCCTGATACCACGCAGTTCCTGCACGAGAGACAGTGGCGTGTTCATTTTCCCTCCAGTGACACTTCGACTGTGTTTGTCAAGAATGCGGTGGGTAAATCGGCGGGTTCGCAGGCCTCAAGCGTACAAGATGACTCAAAAAGTCGACAAGACAGCCGAGCGTGGTTCTGCCGAAACACCGTTCTTAGCATTGACAACCATACTTTCCCCCCTCCCGGCTGGCGCTATTGGTGAAGAGTTAATAACCCTTAGGTACAAGCAATCGCTCATGCAGTCTACGACCCGTCGACCCCAAAAAGCAACTGTACCAAAGGACAGTTTTCGGACAGGGGGAACAACTGCCCATATCGTCCCTTTACTATTCCGTCACTATTATACCCCAATCAACAGCAAGTGGAAGTAAGTAATTTCTATCGGAAAATTATCTCCAGCCTTTAATTCTTCCCTATTCGAGCTTCCCGGTCGGCTTGGGACAACTCTGAGGGGAAACCTTGTCCAAATGAGAGGGAATCTCGACTCGCCAGCCCTAGGCCTGGCCGATCTTTTCATGAAGCGCCGTAGCCGCGTGGATTTTACCGTGGGTGACGAAGGTCTTACAGGATGCTGAGGGGGAACTTTCCAAGGCAGCCATAATCTTGTGGGGATCCGCGTGGCCGCGCAGATTTTCGATGATCCCAGCGTGCGCGCCAATGGGAACCCGCCGCCCGTGAATCTTGACCGTATCCGCTCCTGACCGGATGGTATGCCCCCGGGTTCCCGAAGCCTGAAATCCTATGAAAAGAATTGCATTGCGGTGGTCAGGCAGGCACCGGACGAGGTAATGATGGCGGGATAACAGCACCCTGGAAGAGGCCGCGGTCGATCAGCAGGCGCTGATGCCTGCAGAAGATACCCGGAACCGGCGACGCGCCGAGAAAGGTTAACTAGGCCATCAGAAGACAACCGTTTCCTTGTACTTGCCGAAGACCCTGGCCAGAACTTCAGAAATCTCTCCCACCGTTGAGTAGGCTTTTACCGCCTCGAGAACTGCCGGCATCAGGTTACGCTCGCTCTGCGCTGTCGCTTCGATCTCCCGGAGCGCGGCCTCGACACGGGCACGGTCGCGGCGGGCGCGCAACTTTTGTAATCGCTCAACCTGTTGCCGCTCGATTTCGGGATCGATGCGCAGGATCGGGATCTGCCCTCCAGGCCCTTCCTGGTAGCGGTTGACTCCCACAATAACTTGCGACCCGGTCTCGATTTTGGCCTGATACTCGTAGGCGGCCTGCTGGATCTCGCGCTGTACGAACCCTCTCTCAATCGCTGCGAGCATGCCGCCCATCGTGTCGATCTTCTTCAGATAGTCTTCTGCGACGCGTTCAACTTCGCTGGTCAGCTTTTCGATGGTGTACGAACCGGCAACCGGATCAACCGTGTTCGAAACTCCGCTCTCATGAGCGATAATCTGCTGCGTGCGAAGCGCCAGGAGCGCCGAATCTTCCGTCGGAAGACCCAGGGCTTCGTCGCGCGAGTTTGTGTGAAGCGATTGGGTACCGCCCAGCACAGCCGCAAGAGCTTGCAAGGAAACTCGAACGATATTGACGTCCGGCTGCTGCGCCGTCAGGGTCGAACCTGCGGTCTGGGTGTGGAAACGGAACACCCAGGAGCGCGGATTCTGCGCCTTGAAGCGCTCGCGTATGATTCGCGCCCACATCCGCCGCGCCGCTCGAAACTTCGCAATCTCCTCCAGAAAATTGTTATGCGCATTCAGGAAAAATGAGATCCGCGGCGCAACTTCATCAACGTCGAGGCTCCGCTCTAAAGCCGCTTGCACATACGCGATGCCGTTCCCGAGAGTAAAAGCGATCTCCTGCGCCGCGGTCGACCCGGCCTCCCGGATGTGGTAGCCGCTGACCGAGATCGTGTTCCATTGGGGTGCGTGCTGCTGGCAATAGGCGAAGATATCCGTCACCAGCCGCAGCGCCGGCTTGGGCGGATAGATGTAAGTTCCGCGCGCGATATACTCTTTCAAAATGTCGTTCTGGACAGTCCCCGAAACGTGTCTGAGGTCGGCGCCCTGTTTCTCCGCCGCGGCAAAATACAAGGCCACCAGAATGAGCGCGGTCGCGTTGATGGTCATGGAAGTTGAAACCCGGTCGAGCGGAATGCCGTCAAACAAGGCTTCCATATCCTCGAGCGAGTCAATCGCCACGCCCACTCGGCCGACCTCGCCCTGCGCCTGGGGGTGATCTGAATCCAGGCCAATTTGCGTGGGCAGGTCGAATGCCACGGAAAGCCCGGTCGTCCCCCGCGAAAGCAGGTACCGGTAACGCGCATTCGACTCCCGGGCCGAACCAAAACCTGCGTACTGGCGCATCGTCCAGAGCCGGCTACGGTACTGGCGGGAATAGATGCCGCGGGTGAAGGGATAGCGGCCTGGAAGTCCCAAATCTTGTTCGGCGTCCCACCCGGCCAGGTCTTCCGGGCGGTCGAAATAGCGCTTGCTGCCGCCCGCCGGGCCCACGGTTGACCCAGGCGCATTCTTACTGTCGCGAGAATCGTTCATCAGGATGATCTGAAATCGCCCGGGCTTGTGTACCTGGCAGGAACTACAAGCACCGGCGCGCAGTTATCATCGCACGCTGCGGGCTTTCACAAAAGTGTAAAGGCAGAAAACAAACAGCACTAAGGTGAAGGCCATGCTCGCCACCATTATGGCAAAACTCAAAGTCCCCTGGCCGGGCACCTTTTGATACTCCTGCCAGAGCTTCAGCGAAACCGTAATCATGCCCATCGTCAGAAACAGGAATACCAGGCCGATCATGAGATGAAAGAGTTGCTGCGCCCTTCGGAACAGGCGTCCCAGTAACGAGTTTGTATTGCCTGACATGGTCTGAACAGCCTCTTCTTGCGGAAAGACTCTAACACTCCGATGGTAAAACTCAAGTATTTCCGGCGTCAATGACGGAGTCAATGAACCTGCCTTGACAGTCTCCTGAAACGAAACATAGAATGCAAACAGGGCAGAAAAACTGGAATTTAAAGGACCTTTTTTGGAACTCGATAACAATTTCAAACGGTTGATCAAGGAGCTTGGCCAGGCTATCAACGAATCGCTGGCAGATTCCGATAATATCTCGGACGTGATGGGTCGTATCCGGGCTGCGGGTTACGATCTCTTCCTGGTCCTGGAGGTCACCATCGGATTCAACAAGAAGGACGAGGCCAACACGGTGCATCGCCAAAACCTTTCTGCGGAGGGCGAGCCCGGCGAACCGGAATTCACCCTTACACCCCAGGACGCGCAGTTCCTGCGATCCCTTCGAATTGTCGTCGAAAACAAACCCGAATAACCCCTTCCTTTACGCTCGAGGGCTCGAAGAGCCCGATGGAACAGTGCGAGAATTTCTGGGTTAAGTGAGCGCTTGACAATGGTTTAAACAGGCGCCTACGATTTGCTTATGGAGCCGACGACAGTGCGTCCTCCCGCTGTGGCTGGACGATTCTACCCCCACAAACGTGAAGCCCTATCGCGCGAGGTGGATCGATATCTGCAGCCCGAGTCCCCGGCTGAGCAGCCCATCGCTGAGGCCCTCGGCTGCGTCGTACCCCACGCCGGGTATATGTACTCCGGCCATGTGGCAGGAGCCGTTTACCGGCTGTTGCCTCCGTGCTCCCGTTACGTGATTCTTGGTCCCAACCACTGGGGACGTGGCGCCGCCCTGGCCATCATGTCAACGGGTCAATGGCAAACACCCCTCGGACAGGTCCCAATCGACACCGAACTCGCCAGGGAGATCCAGGCAAAATGCCGCCTGGTAAGCGAAGATTCCGAGGCCCATTCCGGCGAGCACTCGCTCGAGGTCCAGATTCCTTTCCTGCAGCGTCTATCGGGCGACTTCTCCTTCGTCCCCATTGCGATCGGATTGGCGGATTTTCCGGCACTCGAACTGCTGGGTCGGGCAGTTGCAGATGCAATCAGAGACTCGAAGGAACGCGTTATCATCGTCGCCTCAAGCGACATGAACCACTACGAACCGGACGATGTTACGCGGGAGAAGGATGAGAAAGCCATCGAGAAAATTCTGCAGCTTGATCCCATAGGCCTGCTGGAAGTGATCCGCGACGAGAATATCTCGATGTGCGGCTATGCGCCCACGATTGCCATGCTTACGGCAGCGAAAGAACTTGGCGCTCGCGAGGCGCGACTCATCCGGCATGCAACTTCTGCGGACACAGGTGGTGACGCGGACTCTGTGGTAGGATACGCAGGGATTATCGTTTCGTAATCCCCTTAGCGACTTCCCTTCAAAACCTGAGCAGCGTGCAGTCTCCCCAATCAATGATGCGGGCCATGCGGGCTGCTTCCGCCTTGCCTCATTCCGCCCCCCGCACTGCGTGGCGGACTGCTTCTCATTCCACCGCCCATGCCGCCGGGCGAGCTACTCCTCATCCCGCCTCCCATCCGCCCGGAAGAGCGGTTCATCATTCCGCCACCGCCAAATCCGCGCGATGAAGGGCGAGAGGCCGGAGCCCGCTGGACGCCTGGTTGCGACATGCCGGAACGCCGGTTCATTTGCCGCTGGGAACGTGACTGAGCATTGCCAATGTTGCCCGTCGATCGGTTCCCTGATGGGAATCCGTTCCGGTGAGAATTTCGCATCCGCCGCTGGGGGAAGGTGGGCATCTGAACCTCATTCCCGGTGGTTCGGGCAGACGGCGCAAGAGAACTCGAGTGGCGCATAGCGCCCTTGCGAGCTCCCAAATTTGAGACAGGAATCGAGGTCAATTGAGCGGGATGTGTTCCCGTATGCGGAATGGTTCGTCCGACCGCCATCCGGGAAGGCCGCAGCATGTCGTTGTTGACTGTGCGATTTCCGCGGAATGAGTTCGCTGGCCGGCCCGAGGGACTTCCCACAATCTTTCCAGGTTTGCCGGCGACGGCACCGTTTGGAGATGCTGACGTAGCCGGACGCGTGCCGTTCATAAGGTGGCGAGTTTGCATATTAAAGGCCCTCGCCGCATGCGGCTTTACATTCCAGGTTCCGCGGATACTGCCGGCCGCAAAAACTCTGTTTGGCGCCGCGCCAATGCGCCTCACTCGCAAGCGCGTGGCACTTGGAGAAGTTACAAGGCGGGCACCGCCGGGAGCACCTGCAGCCCGGCGCATCGTTGTGGTGAACGGAGCACCCGCCACCGCAGGCCCCGGCAATCTCAGGGTCCTCGTGAGAGGAATTGTTGGAGAATTGACTGAGCGTCCACGAAAAGGATTGACTCGCAAGACATCCCTCGGTGATATCTGCCGGCCACGCTGGAAGGTATTAAGACTGACTGCGGTTGAGCAGACCTGGCCAGGTCGGCAGACCGGTCGCGCCCCGGATGCCCCAACGTAGTTTCTGGGGGCCCAGCCAATCCATCCCGGTCCCTGATACCAGGTTACAAGCCCCGGCGACCAGGTGGAAAACCCGCCGGGCTGCCAGCACCATCCAAAACCCGCCGGATTGATCCAGCTTCCGTAATGGAAAGGCAGCCATCCCCAGGCAAGTGCAGAAATCCACGTGTACCCAAAGCCGGGATACCAGGCCCAGCGTCCGATCGAGTAGGGAGACCAGCCGGCGCCCATTGACGGAGCCCAGCAGCTGCCGTATCCAGGCAAATTGGTCCAGGCGCCATAATAGGCAAGATCGCTCCAACCATAGAGTGAATTTCCAACGCCATGGTTCGTTCCATGGTTGCTCGCAACAGTCTCGGTCTGCTGCCGCTTGGCCACCCACTTGTCCCACGCGTCCTCGGTGACGCCGTTGGTGATTTGGAATGGGTTTGAACTGCCGGGAACAATCTGAAGCTCCTGGTTCTTTGCCACAAGCCCATTGCCGTAAGGGCTTTGGGCCTCAACCTTACCCTTAAAAACCTCCAGCCGCTGGCCTGCATCCTGTAGATCGACGCGAAACATCGTCTTGTCAGCAGCCTTATAGGCCGAGCCGGCAGCGTGAACCACGTAGACATCGCCCCGTCGTGGTATCACGGTGAACGAGGCATAGCCTTGCGCAAGGGTCAGGTGGTTGATTTTGCTGCCATCGGGCGACAGGGAAAGGTTGGTGAAATCCAACTCGCTGAGCTGGCCCAGCCGAGCCGTAGAACCATTTTCAAATTCGACTTCTGCAAAGCTTAAAGCCCTGCTGGATCGGCGTGTTAATGAAGGCTTGCGCCCACTGGTCAACTCCGGGACGCTGCAGTGTTACAGTGCCTTCCACGAAACTGAGACGAACAATACGAGCTTGCGAATAGGATTGAGCTGCTGAGGGGGCGGAATTCAAAGTTGGCGCTATGAATGCGGCAAGAAGCAAAAGAAGCAGCAGCCTGTATCCCTTGGGCGACCGAACAATTCTCACGGGACACCTCCTTTGGCGGCATACAGGAGATAACACCATGATACATCAGATCACCGAGGGTTACGACCAAAAATCTGGATTGTCATCCGGGAACTGCTAGAAGAGACGCCGGCTTTCCTTGCGCGTATTCGGGGAGTTCTGAATACGCCGGAGGATGTTTCCGGCACGAACCTGGGCAATGTGAAGATACTGGGAGTCGCCCACGATCTTTTTCAGGATGGGCACCATAAGCTGGGGATCAACCAGGACATGATTGTTGAGGTCAATCTCAATCTGAGTGAGCGCCCGTGGCAAGCCGAGAACGTCGTAGCGGGAGGAATATTCCAACACCCCGATGTGCTGCTCGACGGCGGCAATGCCTTCAAACAAGGTCAACAGCTCGTCCGCGTGTTTGTTCTGTGTGTAATTGAATTCCACCTTGCTTTCGCGGCCATCGTGGCGATAGATGAAGGTTTTCAAGCCCATATTGGCCACACGCTTGTTGCTTTCAAGCTTGATCGAATGAAAGTCGCCAAGCGAAGCTGCAACCTTGAACAACTCATCCGTCGTGGCTGCGGAAAGCTTCAGTGCACGCGGATTGGGAGATGAGTCAATCCGCCGGCCCTGATAGGTGCCGACGCCATTACGATCCACCGTAATCGACGTATACTCCGGCACGCTGCCCTTCATCACCTTGATATAAGTCAGCGTAGCCGTGCCACTCGCCTGCTGCGCTGATCGAGCGGGAATAGAAAACCCGAGCACCAGCAGGCAGGCCGCTAAACGTGAGACAATCCGGAGAATCTTGAAGTTACGATAGAATACGATCGAGTCCTGATCCATAATCACAATTACAATCGCGACTGCTTTGGAGAAAAGTCCCGGCACAAGCCTTCCAGAATCCAGTCGCTTCCTTTTGGCACATTTCCCAACAGTACAATCTGCAGCAGACGTTTTGCCCCCACGTCCTCAAGAAAGACCTGGCGCAACACGTGGCCCGCAAGCCCCGGCAACGACCTTAACCCCGCTGCTGAGCCAGCGATTGAAGCTCGGCCGTATCGATATCAAAGTTGGCGTACACATTCTGGACGTCATCGTGTTCTTCAAGTTCGTCCATAAGTCGCAACAACTGGTCCGCCGGTTTGCCTGAAAGCTTCACGTAAGTCTGAGGGATCATCGAAAGCTCGGCTACCGCTGGAGTGATTCCCGCCTTATTGAGAGCATCAATGACTTTCTGAAAGTTCTCCGCCGTGGAAAAAACCTCCCAGTTGTCAGCGTCTTCCCTCATGTCGTCCGCCCCGGCGTCTGTAATCAATTCGAGCAGGGCTTCTTCGCTGGTCTTGGCTTTCTCAACCACGATGTAACCGCGCTTGCTGAACATCCAGGTGACGCAACCCGTCTCGCCGAGGTTCCCGCCGTGCTTCGACAGAATATGACGAATGTCCGCCAGGGTCCGGTTGCGGTTGTCTGTGGTAACCTCCAGCATCATCGCAACGCCGCTTGGCCCGTATCCTTCGTAAACGATCTCTTCGTACTGAGTCCCGGGAAGTTCTCCCGTTCCTCGCTGGAGGGCTCGCTTGATGTTTTCCGCAGGCATATTCACGGCTTTGGCTTCGGCAATCGCAGCCCTCAGGCGCGGATTGGAGTCCGGGTCGCCACCACCGATGCGTGCCGCGACCGTGATCTCCTTGATCAGCTTGGTAAAGAGCTTGCCCCTCCGGGCATCCGCCACGCCCTTCTTGTGCTTAATCGTTGCCCATTTTGAGTGGCCCGACATATCTCTATTCTACCTTTGCCTAGCCGCTGTCTGGGCAAAATCCCATAAACGCGCCTGACAGCAAGCTATAAAGTTTTTTTATTTTCTCCCTCGAAATCTTAACACAACACGAGGCTTGAAGCCATTGCTAGGACGCTTCGGCTAAGCCGGATTCGATTGTCATCCGGCTGCTTCCTGCATGATGCTGAAGATCGCCTCCTCGACCTCTCTGGCCACCGTCTCCAAACCCGCTGTGCCGAAAATCTCAAGCATTGCCGTGGGCTTCAGGGTTGCCAGGACAACCTCATCCCCCTCACGGTAGACCGAAATGCGGCAAGGGAGCGCGGTGGAGATTTCGGCATTCTTCTCCAGAACCTTCTTGGCCTGCTGTGGATTGCAGACCTCAAAAATCAGGCAATCGCGGTCGAACTCGACTCCCTTTTCCTGCAGCTTCGCTTTCAAATCGTGCACACCCATGATCCCGAACTTGTGCCGCTGAGTAGCGGCTTCCAGATCGCGTGAAACATCAGACAGTGCCTTCTTAGCCTTGACTTGGTAAATCATTTCGAACACCTCACTTTCGCAACTTTTGAGCAAGCCTGGCTTTCACCATCACCAGGTTTGCAACCGAATGCACCCTGCGACGGTTCGTCAGCGGTACCCTCACCGAGTTTGACTCCACTTCATTATTTGAGATGCCGCGGATCGCATCCTTGATCGTCCCACTCAGATTTCGCATTCCGGGAAGGATCTCACGCTCTGAAGGGCTGAGCGGAATGCTCACCTCCAGCAAACCCGGCGCAATCCGCATGGTCAAAAGCTCCACGCCACTCACGCGGTATTGCACCACCCAGCCGCCTTCCCTTCCCGAGTAACATAGCTTCTCGACAATGCCGTCAATCTTGCCGACGGACCTCCGCAATTCTTCAAAAAGCACGGCAACGCGCTCGCCCCCCAAGCGGACCATCTGCGCCCATTCGGGCTTCTTCGCAGGGCCGTGAACGAAATTGAGTGGAGATTCGGGAGAAGCCATCATCATTCCGCGCTTTCCGGTCTACTTCCTGGGCGCAGGCTTGGGCGGAGGAGGCATGCTCTGAAGCCTTCGCTTCACTGCTTCAAATTCAGGACTATTCGTTTTCCAGTTCTTCTTTGGACCCAGCAAAGGAATTTCCTTGTCGACGTTTTTAATCCGATTCCCGGGATTGGGATGATCGGAAAAGAACTGGATGGTTTGTTGCGGATATTTCTTCTCAATGATCTGGAAGAACTGCGCCATGGCATACGGATCGTATCCGGCATGGTAAAGGATGTACGTGCCCACCTCGTCCGCCTGAGCTTCCGCAGCCCGCGAGTTCCGCAAGAGAATGGAGTTCACCCCAAAGGCGATCCCAAGCTGGGCCATCTGGCCTGCAAGGCTCGAACTTTGCCCAAGCAGTTGTCCCAGGATGGAAAGCGGCGCCTGAGCCAGCAACATCTGGGACGCCTGATGAGTGCCGTGGCGCATCACCACGTGGCCTTCTTCGTGGGCAAGGACTCCCGCTAACTGCGCCTCGTCCTGAGCGGCTTCAATCGCGCCCCGGTTCACGTAGATAAAGCCTCCGGGCAGCGCAAAGGCATTGATCTCCGAATTGTTCACGACGTTGAAAGTCCATTTGTAGCTGACCCCGCGCGGTTGGTTGGGAGCAAACTGCGCCAGCCGCTTGCCAAGCTGTGTCACATACGCAACCACCTGACGATCGCGGATCAATTGAACCTGGCTGTTGACTTCGCGCGAGGCCTTCTGGCCGACTTCCACATCCTGAGCCGGCGAAAACAAGTTAAAACCGGGCTTGAAGTTCAGCCCTTCAGCGGCGTACAGAAGCACCGGGAAGATCGCCATCAAGGCGATGACCAGCAGCCCGGAAATTCTCGCTCGCTGTGCCTTGTATCCGTTACTTCTCATTACCGGCTCGCTTTACTACTATGGTGCCATTAACCGGCGTCCGCCTCAAGAATGCCGGCAAAGACTTCCGCGCCGCCGTACGAAGCGTAGGAACCCAGTTCCTGCTCGATCCGCTTCAGGCGGTTGTACTTGACCAATCGTTCAGACCGCGTAATGGCGCCGATCTTGATCAGGGGCGCACCGGTGGCGACGGCGAGGTCGGCAATGAAATCGTCTTCGGTTTCGCCGGACCGCGCGCTGATGATCGGCTGATAACCCTAGCGGGTCGCAAGCGTGGCCACTTCGATCGCTTCCGTCAAGGTTCCGATCTGGTTGATTTTGACCAGAACGGCGTTGGCGATTCCCTCTTCAATCCCTCTCTCAAGCCGGTCCTGATGCGTCACAAAAAGGTCGTCACCCACCAACTGGCAGCGGTCGCCGAGCCGGTCTGTCAACGTCTTCCAGCCTTCCCAGTCCTCTTCGTCCAGGCCATCTTCAATCGAAACGATCGGGTAGCGGTCAACGCAGTTTGCAAGCCTGTCAATCATCTCATCCGTGCTCAATTCTTCGTCTTCAAGCCGGAGGCAATATCTCCCGCGCTCGTAGAACTGACTGGCGGCCACGTCCACGGCGATGGCGGCATCGCGGCCGGGTTCGAGGCCCGCGCGTTCCATGGCTTCCACCATGATCTCAAATCCTGACGCGTTGCTCTTGAGCGCCGGCGCGTATCCGCCCTCGTCGGCAACTCCCGCGCGATAAACACCCCGCGCCGCCAGCACATCCTTAATCGCACGGTAGACCGCGCTGACGTCCGCAAGCGCCTCCGAGTAAGTCGAGGCGCGCAGCGGAACCATCATAAAGTCCTGGAAGTCCATATTCCCGCCGCCGTGGATCCCGCCGCTCATCACGTTCACCATGGGAACCGGCAATCCATTAGCGGCCGCTCCTCCAAGGTAGCGGTAAAGCGGCAGCCGCGCGGAAGCCGCCGCCGCGCGCGCCGATGCCAGCGAAACACCCAGAATCGCATTCGCGCCCAGGCGCTTCTTGCTTGGCGTTCGATCGAGCTGGATCAGCGTATCGTCCACCAGAATCTGGTCCGACGCTTCCGTGCCCACCAGCACCGGAGCGATTTCCCACTCGACGTTGCGAATCGCCTTGATCACTCCTTCGCCGTGATACCGGCTGATATCTCCGTCGCGAAGCTCGACCGCCTCGTGCTCTCCCGTTGAGGCGCCGGAGGGAACAATCGCGACCCCGACCGACCCGTCTTCAAGAATGACCTGGACTTCAAGTGTTGGATTGCCTCGCGAGTCCAGAACTTCGCGGGCATAGATTGCACCGATTCTTGCCATGTAGACTCCTGAATCTCCTATCGAATTATTGTTCCATTACATCTCGCTGAACCAACTCCAGTGCCTCTTCCATGGACGCCGGTTGATTGTGAAGAATGCGCATTGCCGTGCGCCGAACCCGAGACTTCGTGTCCTCGTCGCGGAGATACTCGACCGGGGACTTGCCGTCAATCCTCGCCAGCATCAGGCCGCCGAGATGACGCACCGTCATCCCCTCAAAATCCATCGTTGTAGCTCCGGCCAGGCCACGGGTCACCGCGTCCCAGAACGCTCGTGCTGCCTGGAAATAGAGCGCCGCGTACTGCGGCTGATGGAACGACTTCAGCAGGAGGTGATTCAGTAGAAAAGCCGAATCAAACGACGGATCGCCCCAGTGCACCACTTCGAAGTCGATCAGCAGAATGTCAACGCCACGCACCAGCATATTCTTCGGGCTGTAGTCGCCGTGCACCAGCGAGTTCCGAATTCCCCACGAATCCGCGATCAGGCGCTCCAGCGGCTCGCGCACGTCGGGATGCCGCGCCGCCGTCGTCCGGTAATAAGGATCGATTCTCAGCTCGTCAAACACCGTCCGGTCGGCGAACTGTTCCTTGAATGCCGGGTCCTGCTGGCTGGCCTTGATCATCGTTGCCAGCAACCGGCCCGCCGCCTCCGCAATCTCGATTCTGACCTGGCCATCCAGCAGCAATTGCTTCCAGACCACCGAACCCTCCGGCGCAGCGGTCATGACGTAGAGGAAGTTCTCGCGATCCACGTAGACGACCTGCGGCACCGCGCCATCCAGGATGGAACCCATCGCCTGGATCACACCCGCCTCGCGGAAGACTCGTTCGCGGTTCGATCGCCAGTCGTCTTTCACGCGCAGCTTCCCGAGCGACTGCTTCGCCACCCAGCGAATGCCGGGCCCCTCAATCAGCGAAACGATGTTCGAGACG
>JARRJI010000008.1:0-22744 GCA_037379595.1 Acidobacteriota bacterium
GCCTCCCGCACGATCAGCCGTTTGTGTCGATGGCTGATGTAATGCCGACGCTTTGGGAGGTGATGGGGGCGGAGATTCCGTACGGTGTCCAGGGCAGGAGCCTGTGGCCGGTCCTCCAGGGGAAGGAATATCCGCAGGAGGAATTCCGAAGCATCATCTCAGGCGTGGGAGTTGGCGGCCTTTTTTACGATGCCTCGGACCACGTACCGTTCAGTGTTGCTACTATTCATCCCCGTATAGGAAACCAGGTCACGTACGACGAACTCAACCTGGTTGACCAGAGCGGCTACGCGAAGATGATTCGGATGGGGGACTGGAAGTTGATTTTCGACATGATGGGCTATGGGGAACTCTATCATCTTCCTTCTGATCCTTGTGAAATGAAGAACCTGTTCGGCCATCCGTCCGTGGCGGATGAGCAGGCCAGGCTTATGGCAGAGCTGCTGATGTGGACCATCCGTTCTGAGGATACTCTGCCGACGAATGCATACAAGATAAAATGGCCGAAAAAGCATAATTGGTATGCACCCTATCGGCATGGAACGGCGCCAGAAGCATTCATTCCATGATCGTATTCCTTCAACGTACTTGCCGGGTTTCTTTTAGGGTCCGATTTGTTTCGTGATATAAGGAGCTTCCTGTTCACGGCAACCTCCAATCGCCGGGGGAGAGTGTGGGGCATAGAGATTTCCTTATTCAACCTGACGTTGTAAGCACTGACATGAAATTCGGTAACGGGATTGCCTGACTAGAGCGGAATCCTCTTCATTTGCCGCACGAAATCTGAAATCATGAAGAGTTGAAAAGGTTTCTGCGTCATGGCTGATGTCATTAAGATCAACCGTGCCCCCGTACTGACCCTCTGGGCTGCAGTAGTCGCGGAGTGCCTTGGCTTTGATTGGGAAGAAGCACTCACACTGGGACGCGCCGTGGCCGGTCTCAATGCGTACAGCAAAGGAGTCAGCCTGGAACTATACCAGCCGACTCCCGAAGCCGAGCGGAAGCGCCGTCGTAAGCCCAAAGAGGGTGAAGCTATGCAGGTCGACTTGTTGCATCGTGCCGTGCCGTCTGTTCAATCGCCGGAGGGACTGCGGGCGCTGAGCAAGGATCAGCCGATTTCTCCTGCAAGCGTAGAGCGCTATTTGCAGGGTAAGTTCCTGGACCGCCTGGATGATGCGAGAAAGGCAATGGAACAACTGGCTCGATCCTGGCCAAGCGAGGAACTTGCCAGTCAAGCCTATGAGTTGTATGAGCGGTTTCGCCCTGCAATCCCCGCTGGAGTTCGGGGCTGGGGCGCGGCTGGAGATCTGGACCTGGATCGTGTTCTGAGCCTCGCAAAGTGACAGCCTTCAGCCTGTCGGCTCCGGAGATAGGTCGATAAGTTTTATCGCGGCCGAATGGGGCATTTACTCATTTAGGGCAATCAGGGTTCTGCCCGCCTGAATCATCGGACGTATGATCCACATGACGGTCTTCGCACCCATACACTCAGGCACGCGTACTCATGCGTGCTGCGTTCACTCGGAACCAACCTGATCGTGTAGAAGGAACTGCTCCGCCACGCTGACATCCAGACAACCATGAACATCTATACCCTTGCAGTAAGCAAGGACAAGCGCGAGGCCCAGTTGAAGGTGGCGAAACTCGCCGGATAAAGGACCGCGTCTCCGGATGGTGTACGAAGCTGTACTTTTTCGAAATAGGCGCTTCGGCCTACGTTCTGTAGAATGATGGTCGGGGCGCCCAGATTTGAACTGGGGACCTCTTGGTCCCGAACCAAGCGCGCTACCAGGCTACGCCACGCCCCGAACAAACTGCAAACAGTGGTGAGTGACCAGTGGAAAGCGAAAGGCGTCTGAACCTTCCCGCATTGTCACTTGCCACTCATCACTCCTTACTAAATCACTGGTCGGGACGGCCGGATTTGAACCGGCGACCACTTGCACCCCAAGCAAGTGCGCTACCAGGCTGCGCTACGTCCCGGCAATCTGAGCCCTCATCTTCAATTATGGGCTGAATGGCACAGAAGTCAACGCTAGCATCATCGCGAAACTATTGTCAAGATTCGCTCAAGCTCACGCTTGATGGCGTCGAGGCGAGCGTCGCTGAGTTTGGAATGAGGCGCCACCTTTGTTGGCCCTGAATCCCCCGAATTTCCTGCCAGGCACTTGCGCGCGCCCTCAATGGTGAAACCTTCTTCATAGAGCAGGCGCTTGATTTCAAGGACCATTTCGACATCCTGGCGCCGGTAGAGGCGATGGCCCGAGGCGCTCTTCGTAGGTCTTAAAGTTGAGAACTCTGTTTCCCAGTATCTAAGGACATAAGGTTTG
Source organism: Acidobacteriota bacterium (assembly GCA_037379595.1). GTDB lineage: Bacteria > Acidobacteriota > Terriglobia > UBA7540 > UBA7540 > SCRD01. Next base: position 2,331 of record JARRJI010000008.1, read on the forward strand.
GTTTGGGCAAGATCGCTCACTTCCCCGATACGAAAATAGAGCTTGTCCGGAATCGAAATTCTGGCGGGTAGGATCCGAGCATGTCGGCTGCTTCGCGGCCTGTGTTCTCTCAGCATAGCCCCAATCGCGGCCATAAAGAATACGACCTTCGTGCAATCTTAGACAACCACCAGCCTGTCGTCAAGCACAGCTTTGGAACAACCGCAGGAAGCCGGTCTTTTCTATGAATTTGGCGGTTCTTGAAACGATTGATGTACAATGGAGCGGCGCGTTAGACAATATTGCGCATTTCTCAAATTCCAAAGACAGCAGGGACCTCATCGTATGGACAAACTTATCATTGGAGTGGATGTTGGAGGAACAAAGATCGCAGGAGGCTTGGTCAACAAAAAAGGTAAACTCGGCAAAACACTGACCCTTCCCACAAAGGCCAACGAGGGCTTCAAAAAGAGCTTTGGCCAGACCATGACCGTCATCAAGCGCCTGATCACCCAGGCCGGTGGTCATGATCATGTCCACGGAATCGGCCTTTGCTCTCCCGGACCCTTAAATCCGCGCACCGGCGTCGTGATCAATCCGCCTAACTTGCCCGGGTGGACCAACATCAACTTCACTGAGCTTGTGGAAAAACAATTCAAACTCCCCGCGCGTCTGGAGAACGATGCTAACGCCGCGGGACTGGCGGAAGTGTTGTTCGGGGCTGCCGCTGGTTATAATGATGTCTTCTACGTCACGGTTTCGACCGGAATAGGAACCGGCATCATCATCAACAAGAAAATCCATCACGGCAAGAATGGAGTTGCAGGAGAGGGTGGCCACGTCTCGATTGATTTTCACAGCCCTTACCGTTGCGGGTGCGGAACGCTGGGCTGTATTGAGGCCTTGGCGGCCGGGCCGGCCATCGTGCGTCGCGCCCGCGTGAAGCTCGAACAGGAACATACTTTGCCCAGCCTCTTGCGCGAACGCACCCAGAATCACCTCAGCCGCATTACGCCCAAAATGGTCGAGGAAACCGCCGCTGAGGGCGATGCCGTAGCAAAGGCCATCATCGATGAGACCGGCTTCTTCCTTGGCGTGTGGCTGGCGTCGATGATCACTTTGCTCGATCCGGACGCCGTCGTGATCGGAGGCGGAGTTTCGCGGATCGGCAAGCCTCTCTTTAACAAGATTCGCAAGACGATCCCTCAATATTCAATCAACCGCTTTGCAAAGGATACGCCTCTGCTGCCCGCCAAGCTTCAAAACAACGTGGGCATCTTCGGCGCGGCAAGCCTTTTTCTCCAGGAAGGCTGACACGCGAAGGCGCACAGGATTCTTAGCGAGACCGCCACGGGGTTGTGCCGCACCCGTCGGTCTCAACCAGCGCCCTTTAGTTTCGCGTCTTCAATCGTCACCCCTCTGTACCTTGACAAGACGCCTGCCGATGTAAAGGATTGATTACAGAGGCGCTTTAATGAATAACGGTTTCCCGGGAGATATCGGAAGGCTGCTTGTCATCCTGGGCGGCGTGATCCTGGTCATCGGCATTCTGCTGGTGGTGGGCTCAAAGTTTTCTTTTTTCGGCCTGGGCCATCTGCCAGGAGACATCCGGTACAAGGGCAAGAATTCAACCCTCTATTTCCCGTTGACCACCTGCCTTCTTTTGAGTGCTGTGATTACTTTGATTATGTGGTTGATTTCTCATCTGACGCGGCATTAAGGTGGGTCCGTTGGTCACATGCTCTGAAACACTTTTAAGATGCTGGTTCGTACCCGTGAAATCGGGGTTCAGCAACCCGTCACAGGTCGGAGAGAACTGCGAGTGAAAAGTTGAGCCAGATTCCGTTAAACCTGGTTCCGGAGCGAAAGCTCTATACCGTTGCCGAGCTAAGCCTTGCCGTCAAGGATCTGTTGGAATCGGCCTTCCCGGATATCTGGGTGACCGGTGAGGTCTCCAACTTCCGCGCCGCGGCCTCAGGCCATCTCTACTTCACGCTCAAAGATACGTCCGCGCAGTTAAGAGCAGTCTGCTTCCGCAACCAGGCCCGGTATCTGAAATTCAAACCTCAGGATGGCCTTTCAGTCATCGCGCGCGGGCACCTGAGCGTTTACGAAGCGCGCGGCGAATACCAGCTCTATGTTGAGTATCTCGAGCCAGCCGGCCTGGGAGCGCTGCAATTCGCTTTCGAGCAGTTGAAGCAAAAGCTTGCCGCTGAGGGGCTTTTCGATCTGGTGCGCAAGAAACCTTTGCCCGTCCTTCCACGTGCCATCGGCATTGTGACTTCGCCGAGAGGAGCTGCGATTCGGGACATCCTGCGCATAATCAAGCGCCGCTTCCCCAACATGAATATCGTCCTCTACCCGGCCACCGTCCAGGGTGAGAGTGCGGCGGCAGAAATCGTTGAAGGCATCGAGTATTTCAACCAGCAGCCAATGGTTGACGTCGTCATCGTGGGGCGCGGCGGCGGTTCGCTTGAAGACCTTTGGCCGTTTAACGAAGAAATCGTAGCTCGTGCGATCGCAGCTTCAAAACTTCCGATTATTTCCGCTGTGGGCCACGAGACAGACTTTACGATCGCGGACTTCGTCGCCGACATGCGAGCGGCCACGCCCTCCGCAGCCGCCGAACTGGTGGTGCATCGCAAAGAAGACTTCCTCGCCGAGATTCAGAACCGGGTCCGCCACCTGTCGCAGAACCTCCGCCTTCGTGTTTCCGAGGCGAGGCATCAGTTGATTCAGTTGCAGATGCACCGGATATTCCTACACTTGCCGGCGCGCGTCCTGGAACGAAGCCAGCGAATTGACGAGGCTCTTGCGGACATGGGGCGAAGCCTTCAGGCCCGCCTGGAAACCGGACGGTGGCGTCTGCTTGAAGTCACGGCGCAACTCATTCGTTTTGAGCCCAAGCGGCTGCTCGAAATCCGCTGGGTGCAGATCCAGCAAAGAAAAGCGCAGCTCGACCGGACTGAATCTGAAATGAACAGGCTGATAGGAGCAAGATTGAACGCCTGCCGCGAAGCCTGGGTCGGCATTTCTTCCGGAATCACGCGATATGACATCCGCGGATCACTCCGGCTGCGGCGCGCAGCCGTTCAGGAGCGCGAAACGGGACTGCAGGACCGGATCGGCAGGATTATCACCGATCGCCGGCACCACCTGGCTCAATTCGAATCGCTGATCGGCGAGCGCAGTCCGCTGACCATTCTGAATCGCGGCTACTCGATCACCCGCGACACAAACTACAACATCGTGCGTGATGCCGCGCAAGTGCAGCTTGGCGATGAATTGTCCATCCGGCTGGCACGTGGTGGGCTTGGCGCGACCGTGAACCGCAAGAATGAGCAAACATAGGCCTGCCCCCCAGCAATCACGGCTTGCACGCGCCGCGAAGCTCTACAGCTTGTAGCCAATCTTCCGCAGGAATTCCTTGCGAACCTTGATATCCGCTTCGGTCTCGATCCCTTTGGTTTTGAGGCCATCGATCACGCCAAGGATGCCGCGCCCCTGTTCCGTTTCAGCCACAATCACTTCCACGGGATTCGCAGTGGCGCAAAAGATGCGGCAGACCTCGGGGACATTCTTGACCACATTAAGGATGTTGATAGGATAAGCCTTTTCCATGAAGATGATGAACGCGTGCCCGCAGGAAAGGGCGAGAGCGTTCTCCTGGGCAAGCCGGATGAGGTTCGGGTCGTTGCCCGTCCACCGCACCAGGGCCGGGCCGGACGACTCGCAAAACCCGATTCCAAACTTGATTTCCGGCACGGTCTGGACAATAGCCTCATAGAGATCTTCGATGGTCTTGATGAAATGTGATTGCCCCAGGATGAAGTTCATGTCAGCCGGTTTGTCGATTTTGACGGTTTTCAGTTCCATACTCATCTCTCCGCGCTGTGGCTTCGGATCAGCTTAAGACTGCACCGGGTTCCGGCGGTGGGCCAACTTCACTCCTGGCGGCACGCGCCGGAAATCTCACCTCAGGATACATCCGATGGATCACGACGAACAGGATCGCAAGCACAATAAAGACCAATACACTGCCTTCAGGTCCGACCGATCCTCCTGTGAGCCAGGCGGGGGCGCTGGTCACAAACGAAGAATTGAGAAGATGGCCGTGAGCTAGCGTGCCGCTGTCCGGGACTGAATAAACAAAGCTTTCGCCGTAATCCCAGGCGGCATGTAATCCGATGGCGAACCAAAGACTTCCCGTGCGGCGAAAACTGAAGCAGAACAGCAGTCCTACAAGTGCTGCCGCCAGCGCACCCGTGGGGTTCTCCCCACGGTTTTGGAGGTGGATCGCTCCGAACAGTCCGGAAAGCACAATTGCCGCCGGCCAGAATCCGATGCCTTCTGCAAGGGTCGCGAGCGCATAACCGCGAAACAGAAACTCTTCTGCAAACCCGACCGCGAGGAAGGCGAGCGCCCACATCACACCGAAGTAAAGGATTCCCCTTGCGCCAAGCGCCAGGCCGCCGAAATAGAAACCCTGGCCAAGGCGAATCCCAACCAGCAGGGCCGACAGGGCTACAAAACCGATGCCGGCACCTATCCAGAATTTCCGGCCAAAAGCGCCGCGACCGGGTAACCCATAGTCGCGGAAACTCTTGTGCTCGATGCGGCCCATGATCCAGGCGGCGAACAGCGGGCAGGCAAACATTAGAGAGTCACCCACAATGACGAAGGTGGGAGCGATTCCGTTAGCACCCCCCGGCCGGAAGCCGGCGAACCTCAGCAATACCTGGATCACAATAAAAGGAATTACTGTGAGAGGTATAAAAATCAGCAGACGCCAGCCGGACCGAATACCGTTGGGACCCGTAAAGATTTTTTCCAGCATTAGAACCTCACGTATGGACGAGAAAAGAGATTCTATTCGTTGACGCGAAGCACTGCAAGGAAAGCTTCCTGGGGGATATCAACTTTTCCCACGCGTTTCATGCGCCGCTTCCCTTCCTTCTGTTTTTCAAGAAGTTTGCGCTTCCGCGTGATGTCGCCGCCATAACACTTGGCAAGAACGTTCTTCCGCATGGCGGGCACGTTTTCGCGGGCAATGATTTTGGAGCCTATCGAGGCCTGAATGGCCACCTCAAAAAGCTGGCGCGGGATGAGTTTCCGCATCTTTTCGCAAAGGGATCGCGCCCGCGGCTGCGCGTGGTCGCGGTGGCAAATAAACGAGAGAGCGTCCACCACTTCCCCGGCCACCAGCAGGTCAACTTTGACCAGGTTTGACTCCCAATATCCGGAAAAATGGTAATCGAGCGAAGCGTAGCCGCGCGAAACCGATTTCAGCCGGTCATAGAAGTCCAGAACAACTTCATTCAGCGGCAACTCGTAGGTCAGCAGCACCCGATGCTGGGCCACGTATTCAAACCCCTTCTGGACCCCACGCTTCTCTTCAGCCAGCGCCAGGATGCCGCCCAGGTAGTCATCATGGGTCAGCATCAGGACCGTGATAACCGGCTCTTCGATTTTGGCAATTTCGCTCGGCTCCGGAAACCGGGTCGGATTGTCAATTTCCCGGACCTCACCCTCCTTCGTTGTTACGCGATAACGCACACCCGGGGCAGTAGTAATCAGGTCGAGCTTGAATTCCCGCTCCAGCCGTTCCTGAACGATCTCCATGTGCAGGAGTCCGAGAAACCCGCACCGGAAACCAAAACCCAGGGCCACGGAGTTTTCGGGCTCATAAAACAGCGACGAATCGTTCAGGCGAAGTTTCTCGAGGGCGTCGCGTAACGACTCGTACTCGCTCGCCTCGACGGGGTAAAGGCCGGCAAAAACCATCGGCTTGATGTCCTCGAAACCGGGAAGGGGTTCGGCCGCCGGGCGATTGTCCTGCGTAATCGTGTCGCCGATCTTCGTGTCCGCCACGCGCTTGATGTTGGCAATCACAAACCCGACTTCCCCGGCGTGCAGGCTCTCGACAAGAACCGCTTGCGGCGTCAGGATGCCCAGTTGCTCTACGGTATAGACCTGATTGTTCGACCAGAGCCGGATCTTCATACCGGGAACCAGCGTGCCCTGAACCACCCTCGCCAGAACCACGACACCGCGGTAGCTGTCAAACCAGGAATCAAAGATCAGGGCCTGCAAGGGCGCTTCCGGAGAGCCGGTCGGCGGAGGGATTCTCGACACAATCGCTTCAAGCACATCTTCGATCCCGGTCCCCTGCTTGGCGCTGATCAGCAGCGCATCCGTCGAGTCAATCGCCAGCGTCTGCTCGATCTGATGGCAGGTTCCCTCAACGTCCGCGCCGGGCAGGTCAATCTTGTTAATCACCGGAACAATTTCCAGGTTATTGTTCATGGCGAGTTGCGCGTTGGCCAGCGTCTGCGCTTCGACACCCTGCGAGGCGTCAATCACCAGCAACGCACCCTCGCAGGCCGAAAGGCTTCTCGATACTTCGTAGGAAAAATCGACGTGCCCGGGAGTATCAATCAGATTCAACTGATATTCATGCCCGTCATGAGCCTTGTAAATCAATCGCACCGAGTGCGCTTTGATGGTGATTCCCCGCTCCCGCTCCAGGTCCATGGAATCGAGAACCTGCTCGGACATTTTCCGTTTCGCAATCGTCCCGGTCAGCTCCAACAAACGATCGGCAAGGGTGGACTTCCCGTGATCGATGTGGGCGACAATCGAGAAATTGCGAATATAGCGTGCGTCAATCATGTTGTTTTTGGATTGCCTGTGTCAGACAGGAACCTACTCAAGAGACGACTCGGGGGGCGGCAAAGACGGCGGGTTTCGGCCCAAAGCTGTCATTCTTGAACCCTTTGAAAATCTATCAAATGGCGGCTCTTCTGTCAATTTAGCCCGGCGTCGCAGATTGGCTCATCTTGCTTTTCGAGTGGCGGGCTTCAGCCCGGCACCGCCCCGAAATGCCGACCGGAAGGCCAGCACTACGGGAAATCGAGTCGGTACCCGGTTCCAGGACCGCAACACCGGTCCATCGCAAACGATTAACCTGAATTACAGATCATCCGTCTTCTGAAATCGCTTTAAGAGCAAATCAAGTCACGCCTTCCTGCTATCATAGGGGTGAACGAAAACGAACCGTCATAAGCTGTTAGCCTTCTGCCGGGCCACGGCTTTGCAATTTTCCACACGATCCTTCGTGTCACACTTCATCGGGAGAGTGGCTTGATGAGTTACGAAACGCTGCTTTATGAAATCCGCGCCGGCATCGCCCATGTGACGGTCAACCGGCCCCAGAAGCTGAATGCGCTCAACCACAAGGCGATCAAGGAACTGACCGCCTGTTTCAATGAGATTCGCGACTCGTCTGACGTGCGGGGAGTGATTCTGACAGGCGCGGGCGAAAAAGCCTTCGTCGCCGGAGCCGATATTAATGAACTGGCGGCCCTTACGCCGGCCGAGGCCCGGGAAACAGCGCTCCGGGGCCAGGCCCTGATGAACTCAATCGAAAATCTGGGCAGACCCGTGATCGCCGCTGTGAACGGTTTTGCCCTGGGTGGGGGCTGCGAGCTGGCAATGGCCTGCACGCTGCGCATTGCTTCGGACAACGCGCGATTCGGACAGCCGGAAGTCAAGCTGGGTCTGATTCCCGGCTACGCCGGAACTCAGCGGCTGCCGCGCCTGGTGGGCAAGGGCCGAGCGCTTGAAATGATCCTCAGCGGCGATCCCATCAGCGCGCAGGAGGCATGGCGAATGGGATTGGTCAATCAGGTGGTGGGCGCTTCGGAATTGATGCCGGCCGCCGAAAAGCTGATCCAAAAGATTATAGCCAACGGGCCGGTTGCGATCAGGTATGCCCTTGAGGCAGTGAATCGCGGGATGGATATGTCCGCAAGCGAGGGTGAACTGCTGGAAGCCGGGTTGTTCGGGCTCTGCTGCGCCACCGCAGACATGAAGGAAGGAACGCGGGCGTTTCTTGAAAAACGGCCGGCAAGTTTTAAGGGCGAGTAGTCACAGGACACCCGGCACGCCGGAACAAAGGAAGAGACAGGTCACCGATGGGTTCCAGAACAAAATCTCGTGAATTTGCGCTCCAGATGCTTTTCCAGTGGGAAGTCGGCAAGCATCCTCCGGCCTACGTGCTTCAAACCTTCATGTCCGGACGTCGTGTACCGCCCGATGTAGACACTTTTGCCCGCGAATTGTTCGAAGGAACCGTAGGCGAAGTTGCGGCCCTCGACCGGACGATCGCAGAGCACGCCCAGAACTGGAGAATGGAGCGCATGCCCGCCATTGATCGCAACATCCTGAGAATGGCGCTCTACGAAATTCTTCACCATCCAGAGACTCCTGTGGCCGTCGTCATCAATGAGGCGATTGAGCTGGCGCGACGATTTTCCGCCGTAGAATCGGTCGACTTCGTGAACGGAGTTCTGGACGGGATCTGCAAGTCGCTGCCCCAGACGCAGGCCAAAGGTTAAAGAGCTGCCCGCATCATGGCGCAAGGCTGCGCGCGTAGGCAATGCGTTTTTCAATGGACGGGTGGGAGTGGAAAATGAACTCGATCCAGGCGGCAGGTCGGCGCTCGCTGAGATTCAATTCCGCAAGCTTCTCCATGCTGGTGATAAAGGCCGATTTGCCTGGAATGGTCTTTAAAGCGTAGGCGTCCGCTTGCCGCTCCAGCCAGCGTGAGTGAATGTTGACCCAGGGCAGGAGAATCATCGAAAGCGCCGTGCCGACCAGAATCAGCAGAGGCAAATTCGCGAAGTCCGCCACTCCCCTGAAACCCAGCGTCGGGCCCCACTTCAGCAGGCATGCATTGGCAAGATAAAAACCCAAATAAGTGCTTAGAGTCTGGATCACGATCATACGAAAAACGTGGTGGCGAACGTGGTGGCCGAATTCATGGGCCAGAACCGCTTCCACTTCTTCAGCCGAGAACTTCTCAAGAAGCGTATCTGACAGAATGATGCGCCGCGTATTGCCCAGACCCACCAGCGCCGCATTGGCCTTCTTCGACTTCTCGCTCAGCTTCCACTCAAACACGCCGCGAACGCGCGTGCCGGCCCGGCGCGACAGTTCGAGCAGGCGGTCGGTCAGTTCAGTGTCTTCGATGGGCTTGAACTTGAAGAAAATGGGAAACAGCAGCACCGGAGCAAGGTTGGCAAGCAGGATAAAGAACGCCACAAAGGCCGTGGCGGAAATGACCCACCAGTAAGCCGGCCAGTTTCGCAGGGTCCAGTAAATGAACTCCACGCCAAGCACGGCCAGCGTCCCGCCGACCGCCACGCCCTTCAGCTGATCTTTGATCCAGCTCCAAAGCGTGAGGTTCGACAAGCCATATCGGTGTTCCAGCCAGTAGCCCTTCAGGTAACTCAGAGGAAGGCCGGGAACTTCCATGACCAGCCCAATGAGAACCACAAAGATCAGCAAGGCCAGGGCGGGATGGGACGTTACGTCTTCTGCTAAAGTGCGCAGGCCGGCTGTCCATCCGGCAAAGATCAGGAGAAGCAGCAAGGCGAGGTCGAGCACGAACCCTGCAATTGACAGGATTCGCCCCGCACGGTGGTAACGTTTGGCTCGCTGCGCTTCATCCATCGCTAAGAATAAACCCGCAGTCTTTCAGCAGCTATTGCGACTGCCTCCGGGCAAAATCAGCCGTCGCATTGAGGAGAGTATCGACCTGCTCCCGGGAGGGCGCTTCCGCATAGAGCCGCAGAACATTTTCCGTCCCGGAGGTCCGCACAAGAACCCACATCGAATCATCCAACGTCATTTTGACGCCGTCCACGTCGTTCAGCGAAAGGATCTTGAAACCTCCGATTGAGTCCAGTTTCCCCTGCCCTACCTGCCTGACCACGCGTCGGGCGTCGGCCTTGTCGATTTCCAGGTCCAGGCGGCGGTAATAGTGCGGACCATATTCTTCCTCGAGCTCGCAGATCAGCCCGCCCAGGTCTTTCCCTCTTTGCGCCATGATGTCGGCAAGGTAGAGGGAATTCAAAATGCCATCGCGTTCCGGAAGATGGCCGCGGACCGCAATCCCGCCGCTCTCCTCGCCACCAATCAGAATGTCGCGCTCCAGCATCAGGTCGCAGACGTACTTGAAGCCGATCGGTGTCACATGCAGCGTCAGACCATTTTTCGCGGCGATCTTGTCAATCATCTGCGTTGTCGAAATCGTTTTGACCACTTCGCCTTTCTGCCCCAGATGCTGGACCAGGTGCCTGAGCAGGATCGAAAAGATCTTGTGGGAATCGACCGTGTTGCCCTCGGAATCAACAGCCCCGATTCGATCGGCATCGCCGTCCGTTGCAAATCCCGCATCAGCCTTGCTTTCCAGAACCGCCGCCTTCAAACCCTCCAGGTGCGGATCGATCGGTTCAGGATTGATTCCAGGAAACAGCGGATTGTGCTCGCCGTGAATCTCCGAATATGAAATGCCGGCCTCATCGAACATCCCCGCGAGGCACCCGCGCGCCGCGCCGTACATCGGATCGATCACGAACTTCATGCCGCTCGCGCGAATGCGCTCCAGCGAGACCAGTTTCTTCAACGGCTCAAGATAAGGGCTGACCAGATCGACGGTTTCGACTTGCGCGAAAGAACCTTTCGAAGCCGGCGTTTCCTTCGGAAGATACGTTTCGATCCTCTTGATGATGGCGGGCGAGGCCGAGCCTCCATACGGCGCCTTGAACTTGATCCCATTCCAGATATAAGGATTGTGGCTGGCGGTGACCACCAGAGCGCCAGCCGTCTTTCGCGTCACCACAGCGTAACTGACCGCCGGCGTCGGAGTACCACGGTCGGCCAGCAGCACGGGAACGCCCTCCGCCGCAACCTGCCGGGCGGCTTCACGCGCAGCCTCGGCAGAAAGAAACCGCATGTCATACCCAACCACCAGCCCGCCTTGAGGCCGGCCTTCCTGGCACACGTACCGCGCAATGGCCGTGGCTACTCGGCGCACATTTTCAAAAGTGAATGTGTCGCCAATGATGCCACGCCAGCCATCCGTCCCGAACTTGATCTCGTCCGCCTGACTCAGAGCAACCTCCACGCTGTTGCCAAAGGCTCTTCTCTTTGGATCCACAACTCATTCAACAATACATTCGTCATAACAAGCTTTTGATGCCCCGCCGTTCCAGTTCCTGGACGGCTTTGCCCACTTTTTGCGATTGCTCGCGAGCGCAAACCAGCACCGCATCGTCGGTCTCGACGATCACAAGATTCTCCACGCCGATGGTAACAAACAATTTCCGGTTGCCGACAATCATGTTCCCTTTGGAATCTAGGCAGAAAGAATTTTCCGGCCTCACATTGCCGTCGCCGTCTTTCGCGCTCAGATCGTAAGCCACGGCCCAACTCCCCACATCGCTCCAGCCGATATCGGCCGCGACAGCGTACACCTCATTGAGCTTTTCCATCAGAGCATAGTCGATCGAAATCTTTTCAAGCCGCGGAAACCGCCGATTCAGCGCGCGCGAATTGTCAATGCCACCCGCGGCTGCAATGCGGACAAGGCCCGCCGCCATCGCCGGCTGAAATCGCTGGAGATTTTCAAGCAGCGTCGATGCGCGCCAGATGAACATCCCGGCGTTCCACAGATAGCGCTTCGAGGCGACGTATCGCCGGGCCACATCCAGGCTTGGCTTCTCAGTGAAACTCTTCACACGGAATATTCTTTGCCCGCCCGCCTGCTTATCAAGCCCGCCCAGCCGCACGTAGCCGTACCCTGTCTCCGGGCGTACAGGTTCGATACCAAGGACCACAGACCGCCCTTCCGTCGCCGCCCACCGGCAGCCCGCCTTCAACGCATTCCGAAAAGCCCCCGGCTTCCGAATCACGTGGTCCGCCGGCAGCACCACCATGATGCCATCCGGATCGCGACGTAGAATTTCATGAGCGGCCAGGCCGATGGTCGGCGCGGTATTCCGCTGAGCAGGTTCCGCAACGATCTGGCGTTTTGGAATCTGCGGCAACAGCCGCAAAATTTCGGACTGCACCACGCGGTTGGTAAAAACGTAGATCTGCTCTCGCGGTACGAGCCCTTCGACCCGTTCCACTGTCTGCTCCAACAGCGTCGTGCCGCCGAATAGATCGAGCAATTGTTTGGGTTTTTTTCGCCGGCTCAGCGGCCAGAAGCGTGTTCCGCTTCCGCCGGCCATAATCACCACATAGACGTGACCATAGAGGGAACCCTGCGATTTTGCCGCTTTGCCCATAAGCGCTTCAGTCGAAGAGAATCTTTTTGATCTGTGCCGACTTGAACCCGTGACGGGTAAGGGGCCGCTTGAAATCCTTGTCGACGTCGGGAACGTAAAACTTAAGGATCTTCGTCTTCTCAATTGGCGACAGCCGGTACGGCCCCGTTCCCGGTGGGATTACCCAGGTATCCCCTGCCCGGTAGCCCAGCCAGCCCGCGGCCGTTTCCACCCGGCCCTCGCCCGAAAGGACCGATAACGTCTCGACGTGCTCCGCGGAAGACTTGAACCGGCCTGTACTCTGCAGGCTCAGTTCTTCAACAGCGAAGTGCCGGCAGGCAACGACGTACCGGCGGGAGCCAAAGCGCTCGCGGATCATCCTCCGCGGAAGATTGCGAAGGGGCGGCGCCTCGGGCTTCGTCACGTCAAAGCCTTTGTCCAGATGAAGCGGCCGAGGCTTTCCATCCAGCCCCATGCGGCCAAAATCATCCAGCCTGTAAGTGATATCGGAGTTTTCTTCCGCTTCGAAAAGGACCAATCCCGGCCCCAGAGCATGAACGGTGCCGGGGGGCACAAAAATAGCCTCTCCGGCTTTCGGGTGAAATCGGTAAAGGAATTCCTTGCTCTGGCCTCTTTCGCAAGCGGCTCGAAGCATTTCCGGCGTGGTTCCGGGCTTCAACGCCAGGAGGAGTTCCGCCTCCGGCTCAGCCCGAACGATATACCACATTTCACACTTGCCGAAATTCCCCGGCTCGTGTTTCCGGGCATAAGCATCGTCCGGATGAACCTGCAGGGAAAGCCAGTCGCTGGTGTAGATGTACTTGGACAGGATTGGAAAGCGGCGGTCTTTCCAGTTCGGCCCGTTGAGTTCGCTCCGGAACTTGGCGGATGCCTCGCCCAGCGTGAGCCCGGCGGCGGGACCGCTCAGAAACTTTGAACTCTCATCCGTGATCCACACTTCGCCAATCAGGCTGTCCCTATTTGAAGGCGCTTCTGAATTCGAGTGCGGAAAGTCAATGGTCCCTGCCTCAGGCCACTCAAACAGGGGCGCGAGATCGTCTCTTCCCCAGATCTTTGGTTTGAAGATCGGAGAGAGCTTGAGCGGCATGTTCAGTTTTGGCATAGGTCGCTCAGAGTGCGCTGAAGAACTTCTTCAGCCGTTTGAGTCCCTCGTTGATGTTTTCCTGGGATGTTGCGTAAGACAGCCGGACGTGCTGCTCGGTCCCGAAAGCCGATCCCGGCACGACGGCCACGTGCGCATCTTCCAGCAGGCGTTCCACCAGCATCGAGGAATCTGCTATCCCGTCTTTCTTCAGGTAAGAGCCGACATTCGGGTAGACGTAAAACGCACCCGCCGGCATGGTGCAATCAATCCCGGGAATTGCCCGGAGTCCGGAGACAATGATGTCCCTGCGCCGCTGGTATTCCGCAAGCATCGTTTGAACCGATTCCTGCGGCCCTCGGAAAGCTTCCACGGCCGCTTTCTGAGCGATCGACGTCGGGTTCGACGTGGAATGGCTCTGGAGCTTCAGCATGTTGCCCAACAACTTCTTGTCGCCCAGAGCAAATCCAACCCGCCAGCCGGTCATCGCATAGGTTTTGGAGAGCGAACCCACGATGATCAGGTTTTCGCGATTGCTGGAATGCCCAAGGGAAAACGGTTTCTGGCCGTCATAAAGGAATTGGCAGTAGCACTCATCGGACATCAGCAGGACGTTTCGCCGAACCGCCAGAGCCAGCAGTTTTCCCATCTCTTCAGGAGGGACCACGGTGCCGGTCGGGTTGCTGGGCGAATTCACAATAATCATCCGGGTCTTCGGTGTGATGAGTTTTTCCACTTCTTCGGCGCGCACCTGGAAGCCGTCCTCTTCCCGCGTCGGCAGCACCACCGGCTTCCCGCCCGCATAGTTCACAATGTCCAGATACGAAACCCAGTATGGCGCGGACAAAATCACTTCGTCACCATGGTCGACCGCTGCAGCCACGGCCTCAAAAATGGCCTGCTTGCCGCCTACTGTCACCAGGCACTCTTCAGCCTTGTAGTGCGAACCAAAGTCTTTTGCGTGCCGTTCGACAATGGCATCCTTCAGTTCCTTGATGCCACTGGTCGGCGTGTATTTCGTGAAATTCTGATGAATGGCTTCCACCGCCGCCTGCTTGATGTTGTCGGGCGTGGGGAAATCAGGTTCGCCGGCGCCAAAGTCAACAAGGCTTACGCCCTTCGCCCTAAGCTGGGCGGCCTTCTGAACCACCGCTAGAGTGGATGAAACCGAAATTCTGGAAATACGCCCTGAAAGTTGCATGGAATCAACCCTCGTCAGCTCTTGGAACCATTTTCCTGGTTAAGCGTTCTTCAACCACGGGCGGCACCAGATCTTTCACCGATCCTCCGCGCCCGCAAATCTCCTTGACAAGCCTCGAACTGACGTAAGCGTACGTTTCCGCCGGCATCAGGAACATTGTCTCCAGCTTTGGCTGGAGTTTCCGGTTCATTAATGCCATCTGGATTTCGTACTCATAATCCGAAAACGCCCGGATGCCCCGGACAATGACTCTGGCTTTCTTTTGGACGGCGTAGTCTACCAAAAGGCCACTGAATGTATCCACGGAGACATTTTTCATGTCCCGCGTCACTTCCTGCAGCATGGCCACGCGCTCCTCGACGCTGAAGAGCGGCTCCTTTTCAGCGTTCTTCAGCAGGGCCACAATCAGGTGGTCGAAAATCCTGCTGCTCCGTTCGATCAAGTCAAAATGACCGTTTGTTATCGGATCAAAAGACCCTGGATAAATCGCGAGAATTTCTGACATAAGTCGATGTAAAGGCCGCGCTTAGGCGGGCCGTGTGCCACAAAAAGCATTCTAGCGGCTGGCGCTGAAGCTTGTAAACCACATTCTGTGAAAGGGTAACCGTTCAGTTCCCGTTGGCTAGGCCACAGTAACAAAATGGCTGACACGCCAGCCGCCTTTTCCAACGCTGGCATCAGTGGTATATTCCCCTCGCTGGCTTCGGGGCTGCACGCTTCGGTGCAATGTACGACTAAACGAATCCGAGCGGCGCTTCGTGGCAGCGGGAAACAAAAATTAGCAGGATTGAAAGGAACCCCGATGCTCCGTCTGCAAAGTCTCACGCTCTTGATCGGTTTGCTGGCTGGTTCAGGTCTGGCCTTAGCCCAGGCGCAACGGCCCACTCCGCCGACCCGCAATCCCCACTCCCCCGGCTTTGTCAAGGCCCGGGAGTTGCCCGATGGCAGCGTCCCTCCGGCGAACGCGGACGGGAACTTTATCATCGGGCCCACCCACAACCCCGCGCCGGAGATGTCTGTGCACGAAGGCGTGCCGCACGGCACGGTGTATGAATTCACCATGAACTCGGCTGACAGCAAGTTTTATCCCGGCATCGCGCGCGATCCCCATACGTTTGGCACGCCGGATCCCAAGAACCCTGCCAGACTGATCGTGACCACCAGCCATCCCGCTCCCTACACCCGCCGCGTGGAGGTTTACGTCCCCAAGCAATATGTGCCCGGCACCGTCGCGCCGTTCATCGTCGGTGCGGACGGACCGGACCTGATGCTGTTTACGGCACTGGACAATCTGATCGCCGAGCACAAGGTGCCGGTGATGATCGCCATTTCTATCGGCAATGGCGGGGGCGACGCCCAGGGCAGCGAGCGCGGCCTGGAATACGACACGATGTCAGGCCGGTATGCGGAGTTTGTCGAAAAAGAAGTGCTGCCTCTGGTGGAGGCAAAGTACCATGTGAAACTCACCAAAGATCCCGACGGCCGCGCAACCATGGGAGGAAGTTCCGGAGGTGCTTGCGCACTGATCATGGCGTGGTACCACCCTGAGCTCTACCACCGCGTTCTCACTTATTCGGGCACCTTCGTCAATCAGCAGTGGCCGTACAATCCGAAGATCCCGCACGGCGCATGGGAATTTCATGAACACCTGATCCCGAACAACCCACGCAAGCCTTTGCGGATCTGGATGGAAGTGGGCGACCGCGATCTTCTGAATCCGAATGTCATGCGCGACGGCATGCACGACTGGGTGGTCGCCAACGAAGACATGGCCAAAGTGCTGGCGGCCAAGGGCTATCATTACCAGTTTGTTTTTGCTCGTAACGCCGGGCATGTTGACCACGCCGTGAAAAAGCAGACCCTCCCCGAAGCTCTCGAATACGTCTGGCAGGGCTATCCCATCGCCGGGGCAAAGAAGTGATTTGAGTGCGGTCACATCGGGAAAAGATAACTTGGACTACCGATTCTTACTTCGAGCTTTATGGGATCGCGTAAGGGTTGGCGCCACCCGTTCAGGAAGTCAGAATCACCCTTCTGAAGCCTGGATAAACGCTGGGTAACTTCTCGTTACTGATGCCAGGCTGATGGGAGTCTAATCAGCCTTCAAAGAGCAACCGTCCTGTTTTCCAGGAGGGGCGTTTCAGTTCCCAATCCAGTCCAGGTCGGGGTTTGGGCTTTTATTTCCACTCCCTTGCCTCCGGACCGACTGCAAGATACGCCAGACCGCAGATAGAGACGGCGTCCTCGGCCAATGCTGCATCCACCCGGCAGAAGTCCCTGTCGAGTGTTACAGGCCTGATATAGTTAAAGAGAAGGCAATGAGCCCGCGCGATGCGTGGCGCGGCAGACCCGAAACCCAGTTATGATTCGACTTTCTTCAGCCGGGAAGCAGTTCGGCTCCAAAGTACTGTTCGAGGGCCTCGACTGGCTCCTCACCCCAGGTGATCGCATCGGCCTGGTGGGCGGAAACGGCACCGGCAAGACTACCTTGCTGAGGGTGCTGGCCGGACTCGAGACGCTTGATCAGGGAACCCTCGCCACCGCCAAGGGCATCACCCGGGGATACCTTCCGCAGGACGGTCTTGCGCTCGCCGGCTGCAGCGTGCTCGAAGAATGCCTTTCGGTGTTTGGCGACCTGCTCGATATGGAAAAGGAGATCGAGGCACTCACGCATCAGATGGCGGAGCTTGACCCTGCGGGCGAAGAATATGCGCGCGTGGCGGAGCGCTACCACAGCCTGGTGACGGAGTTTCAGTTGCGCGATGGCTATTCGCTTGAAGCGCAAGTGGGCGCCGTGCTCAACGGGCTGGGATTTTCACGCGGGGATCAAGCGCGTCCCACAGAGGAGTTCTCGGGCGGCTGGCAGATGCGCATCGCATTGGCCAAGCTCCTGCTGATCCAGCCCAACCTGCTGCTGCTCGATGAGCCCACCAATCACCTGGACCTTGAAGCACGCAACTGGCTGGAACAGTACCTTGCAAGCTACCCTCACGCCTTTGTCCTGGTGTCGCACGACCGCTATTTTCTGGACGTCACGGTGAATAAGATCGCGGAAATCTGGAATCGGCGCGCCTGGTTTTACACGGGCAACTACGACCGCTATCTCTCGCAGAAGGAAGAGCGCAAGGCGCAGCTCGAATCTGCCTACAACAACCAGCAGGAGCACATCCATCATCTCGAAGTGTTCATCAAACGATTCCGTTATCAGGCCACCAAGGCGCGGCAGGTGCAGAGCCGCATCAAGGAACTTAAGAAGATCGAACGAATCGAACTGCCGCCGGAGGAGAAGACCATTCACTTCTCCTTTCCGCAGCCTCGGGCGAGCGGACGCATGGTTGCGGAGTTTCGAGGCGTGGCTAAGAGCTATGGCGAAAAGGAGGTTTTCGCGGGCGTGAACTTTGTCATCAACCGCGGGGACCGCGTGGCCCTGGTGGGCGTGAACGGAGCCGGGAAATCTACATTGATCAAGCTGCTGGCAGGCGCGGAAGTGGCGACGGCGGGTAAAACGCGTCTGGGCCACAACGTGGATGTCGATTACTTTGCGCAGGATCAGTACAAGGCACTGGACCCGGAAGCGCGCCTGATTGATGACCTCGCCACCGTGGCACCGACCGCGCTGAGCGGCCAGACCCAACTGCGCACGCTGCTGGGAAGTTTTCTGTTTTCGGGCGACGAGGTGTTCAAGCGCATCCGTGTGCTTTCCGGCGGAGAGCGCAATCGCTACGCACTGGCGCGCATGCTGCTCCATCCGCCGAATTTCCTGCTGCTCGATGAACCCACCAACCACCTGGATCTGCGCGCCAAAGACGTGCTGCTCGAAGCGCTGCAGAAATATACCGGTACGGTGGTGTTTGTCTCGCATGACCGCTACTTTATCGACAAACTGGCCACGCGCGTTTTTGAGATCGGCAGCGGCGAGATCCACGACTACCCGGGCAATTATGAGGATTATCTTTGGCAAAAAGAAGGACAATCCCCCGCCCCAGACAGCCTGGAGGAGCGCGAAACCGTTCCCCCTGCCTCCGCCGGCGGCAATGGCAAGCCCAAAGAGCCGCAGGCGCTGGCAAAGAAGCTGAATCCGATTCTGGTTCGCAAGATGCAGGAGCGCGGCCGGGAACTCGAAGAGGAGATTGCGCGCTCCGAGGCCGACCTTGCCGACTGCCAGCTTGGTCTCGGGGACGTCAGGAGCGCGGAAGAATCGAACCGCCTTTCCCGGAGAATCGACGAACTGCGCCAGGGCATCGATGAGATGACAAACGAATGGGAAGAGATTGAGTCCACCCTCGACGCCACGGCCGAATGACAGTGCTTTCAGGATGTGAAGCAGGTGGCGCGATCTCCGTCGCCCAAACGGCCCTCCTTGCAATCTGCGGCTCCCGTCTTTGTCCAGGGCATGATGGCCCCCAACCATTACAGATCGTTCCTGCCGGGGGAAAAGCTTCCTTGGCCACCAAACAGCGCTGAAAACAAGACACAGTGAACGCCGGCACCAACTCCACGCCGAGGTCCCTCCCACCCGCCGAAACAAATAGACCCTGCGTTACGACCTCTACCCTGCTTGCTCGTGGGCCATTGCCGCCGGCTAGCGGATCAATGGGCTCCCCCAGACTTCGATGAGCAGCGCCTTGAGCTGGGCGAAACGCCTGGGCCCCAGCTCAGTGCTCCATTCGCGCTCGACGTCGCGGAGGATGTCGTAAATTTTTGAATAGGCAGCGCGCCCGCGTTTGGTAAAGCGGACAACTCGCGCGCGGCCCCCGTTGGGCGAGTCGGAACGAACGAGATAGCCGTACTCTTCGAGGCTGCCGAGCAGCTGGTTCATGGCCTGTTTGCTGATGCCGGCCCGCTCGGCGAGAGTGGTTGGGCGAACCCCATCCGGGCCCGGAAACTGCAGCACGGCAATATGCGGCAGGCGCAGCTCGTGAAATCCGGCCTTGTTGAGCTCCTTGATAATACGGCGGTGGATCGATTGAGCCGGAACGCGCAATAATGCCCCTATGAGCATGTCTGAAGTTTTGACCGGTGAATTTGACATTTTTTCCTTGACATCCTTAGTAAATTGCATTTACATTATAGCATAGTAAATGGCGTTTACTTAAAGGAGAGGAACAGATGACCCAACAAACCATCGAACTCAACGTCAATCCTGCCGACGAGACCATCCGCCTGGGGCCGCTCGTGGTGCGTTTCCTGATCACCGGAGAGAACTCCAGCGGCAGCATCGCGGCATTCGAGCTGTTTGTCCCGGCCGCGCAGCGCCTGGCGGCTCCGGCGCACAGCCACGACCATTACGAAGAGACGATCTACGGCATTGACGGAGTGCTGACCTGGACTGTCGACGGAAAACGAATCGACGTGGGGCCGGGGCAGGCACTCTGCATTCCGCGTGGCGCCGTGCACCGGTTCGATAACAACGGCGACAAGGACGTGAAGGCGCTTTGCGTGATTACGCCGGCAGCCATCGGCCCGCAGTACTTCCGCGAGTCCGCCGAGGTGATCAACGCGGCAGCCGGCGGGCCTCCGGACAAGGCGAAGATGATGGAGATCATGCGCCGCCACGGCCTCACGCCGGCTCCGCCTCCGCCTCAGGCGTAGCGACTGAAACCCAGAACCCGGCATCGAGAGGAGGAGAAATGTTCCAGATGCTGCATCGCGGCGATCAGCGGAAAGGGTCAATCGCCACAGTTGAGTTCGAAGGCGAGCCCTACGGTGCCGGCGTTTCCTTCTTTCTGGGCAACCTTCAGCCGGGGAAAGGTCCGGGACTGCATCAGCATCCTTATTCGGAAACTTTTATCGTGCTCTCCGGCCAGGCGGCCATGGTCGTCGATGGGGAAGAGGTCGTTGCCGGCGCCGGCGACATCGCCGTCATCGGGCCGGCAACTCCGCACCGCTTTACCGCCATCGGCGACCAACGGCTCGACATGGTCTGCGTACACGCCTCCGACCACTTTGTGATTGAACCGCCCGGCAGCTAACGGCACAACTGGCGCCAACCCGGGTTGGTGGGGTCTGCGATTCG